>JAQWQH010000119.1 GCA_029244805.1 Flavobacteriales bacterium | reverse complement strand
GCTGCTATCCAAATTAAAGCAAAAAATGTAGTTAAATTTAAAGCTGGAGCTGACCTTGCTGGGAAAGTAAACTAGTTAGAATTAATTCTAAAGAAAAAGCCTCTTCCTTATGGATGAGGTTTTTTTTTGCTTTAATATTTTACATTTGCAACCATGGACAAAGAATTTCAAAACAGAATAGAACCATTGGTTTCTGATCACAAGAAGGAACTATTCAAAAAGGTATTGAATGATAGGACTCGGCATTTAACTGTAGTTATTGAGGATGTTTTTCAATCTCAAAACGCAAGTGCTGTGCTAAGAAGCTGTGATTGCTTTGGTGTTCAGGATATTCACATTATTGAAAACAGAAATGAATATGACATAAATCCATTGGTAGCACTAGGCTCTGCAAAATGGTTAACCATGGAAAAGTACAATAAAAAGACATATAATACAGTAGATTGCATCAACTCCTTAAAAGATAAAGGATATACAATTGTTGCTACCTCTCCGCATGAAGAAGATATCTTGTTAGATGAGCTACCGTTAGACAAGCCAATTGCATTACTATTTGGCACAGAAGCAGAAGGCTTAACGGACAAAGCTTTGGAAATGGCGGATGTTCATATGAAAATTCCCATGTATGGTTTTACAGAAAGTTTTAACATATCCGTGTCGGCTGCCATGTGTATTCACACTTTAACAGAAAAGCTAAGAAAATCAACTATTGATTGGAAACTTTCACAAAAAGAAAAGCATGATCTTTATTTTGAATGGTTAAAAAAGGTTGTCAAAAAAGTTGAATACCATGAAAATGAATTGAAGAAGAATCATCCTAAGAGAAGTTAGATACGTTTTTACAATTCTTCGATTTTTTCAATCATTAAATCCATAATTATATAGAAGGATTTTCAATGATGATCTGTCCAGCGATATAACGAAATCGAGAAAACTAGATTTTCTTTAACCCTACTCTATGCCCCCACATTGCGAAATAAAAGATAACAAAATAACACGGAATAAGTATCCAATATTGGGATGTAGAAGCTTGTGCACCGGCCTGTACCTTATCCAAACCTTCTGATATTAAAGCTTGTTTTTTACCATCTACCAACAATCCGTATAAGGGAGGAATAACAGCCCCGCCAGCAATAGCCATAATTAAAAGTGCTGATGCTGTTTTTGTGAACTTACCTAACCCATCCAAAGCTAATGGCCATATTGCTGGCCAAACTAATGCATTTGCAATTCCTAGAGCCGCTACAAACAAAACAGATGTATAGCCATCAGTAAATAATATACCTAGCGATAAAACAACCCCCAATAGAGCACTAATTTTCAATGCTGTTCCTTGACTCATTACTTTAGGGATTAACAACACCCCTAATAAATATGTCCCTACCATGGCACCAAGCGTAAATGAAGTAAAAAATGATGCCTCTTCAGCTGGTATTCCCAATGACAAACCGTAGTTAATAATTGTGTCCCCTGCAATAACTTCAGCTCCTACATATACAAAAAGAGCAATTACCCCTAACCATAAATGTGGAAATTGAAAAATACTTGTTTTTGTTGTCCCTGTATCATTCTCCAATTCAAGACCTTCTGCCTCAATTTCTGGCAATGGTGCTTTTAGTATCAACACCCCCAGTACAAATAAGATAACAGCCATTACTACATACGGCATTACAACACTGTCTGCCATTGTATCTAACAAAGCTCCTTTTTCACTTTCCGTTGCCAATTCTATTTTCTCTTTCGTTTCAGTTATCCCTGACAAAAGCAAGGCTCCGAATATAGCAGAACCTAACATCCCAGCAACCTTATTACAAATACCCATTATCGAAATTCGTTTTGCTGCACTTTCCTTTGGTCCGATAAGCGTTATATAAGGATTTGAAGCTGTTTGCAGAATCGTCATACCTGCCCCCATGATAAATATTCCAGAAAGAAAATAGGTATATGTTCTAGAGGCTGCTGCTGGTATAAAAACTAAAGCTCCAACGCACATTAATAGCAATCCAATTGACATACCTTTCTTATACCCTATTTTTTTCAAAATATAAGAAGCCGGAAGGGCCATTACAACAAAAGATATATAAGAAGCTGAAGCTACCAAATATGCTTGTGTTTCTGTCAATTCACAAATGGATTTCATAAACGGAATTAATGATCCATTTATCCATGTTACAAAACCAAAAATGAAAAATAAGCCTGCAATTATTGATATTGGAACTATGTAGTTTTTCTGATTGTTTGACATTGATTTCTACTTATAAAATGAATCTTACGTTTACCTATTCAAATGTAATTTTTCTGTATCCATTATTTGTGTTTTTTAAAAACTTCTATCAACATCTGATTTTTAATCAATTTAGATGACCACCTTTATGTTTAGAGAATGTCAAATATTCTTAAATTCGCTATGTGTAGGTGCTTGATTTAGCTACACATCCATACATTATTTAAATAAAAATGAAAAAGAAACCAGACATTCAACTTCAATATGAAGGTTTCTTAAACACACCTCCTCTATGGAAATTAAACCCGTTTGAAGAATTAAATCAATTTAAAATTCCACCAACTGACATTGCCTCATTTGATGAATTAACACCAGTCAAAATTAGATTAGGAAAATTAGTTGAACGGTTCGTATCCTGCGAGCTTCGTTCACATGAATCTGTTTCAGTCATCAGTGAAAATCTTCAAGTTACTGATAATAAAATTACTGTAGGTGAAATTGATTGCTTACTAAAGTACATGAATCAATTAATTCACCTTGAGGTATCCTATAAGTTTTACTTGTACGATGAAAATTTAGGGAAACTAGAATCAGGCAAATGGATAGGACCAAATAAAAGAGATAGCCTAGCACAAAAAATTGCAAAGCTAAAAAGCAAGCAACTTCCTATCCTTTTTCACAAAGAAACGATTAAGATACTTGAAAATATAAATATAGATGTCGCCGAGATAGAACAAATGGTATACTTCAAAGCTCAACTATTTGTTCCCTATCTCAGAAAACCAAGTTTACTACCTGAAATAAATAACGATTGCATAAAAGGGTTTTACATTAAAAAAAGACAATTAAACCAGTTCAATGACCATACTTTCTATGTCCCAGCGAAAAAACAATGGATAATTGACGTACACAACAATGTCGATTGGATGAAATTTAATGACTTCATACCCGAATTAACAAAACTATTGGATCATGAAAAATCTCCGTTATGCTGGTTTAAAGATTCAAAAGGTAATATCAAAAAGGTGTTTGTTGTTTGGTGGTAAATTAAAGCCATTAACTAATTCAATAATTCTTTTGCATTATCAATTGCAGCTTGAGAAGGGTTTTCTCCACTTAAAATCTGTGCAATTTCCACAAGGCGCTCATCCCTATTTAATTGTGTGATTTTTGTAATTGTAGTATCTTCTTTAGTCTCCTTAAAAACTTTATAGTGCTGCTTACCTTTACTTGCAATTTGCGGTAAATGAGTGATGCTAATTACTTGCAAATGCTTGGCCATTTTTTTCATTATACTACCCATATTATTGGCCACTTCTCCACTTACTCCTGTGTCTATCTCATCAAATATTATTGCTGGTAAATTTCCGCTTTCGCATAAAATCGACTTTATGGCCAACATAATTCGCGACAACTCTCCACCAGAAGCTACTTTTTTCAATGGCTCAAAACTAGAGCCTTTGTTGGTTCGAACCAAAAACTCAATACTTTCAAGTCCTGATTCAGAAGGGTTTTCATTTGGAGTTAACTCAACTTTTAACTCCGCATGAGGCATTGCCATTTCGCTCAAATAGTTTTTCACCTCACTTTGCAATGAAGAAACTCCTTTCTGTCTCTTATCAGATAAAAGACCCCCTTTTTCTTTAACTGCATAAAGCTTTCTATTCAATTCGTTATTGAGTAACTCAATCTCTTCTGAGAGATTCGTTACCGCAGATACTCTAAAAGTAAAATCCTCTTTCACCTTAATTAGCTCTTCTACCGTTGCAACGTTATGTTTTCTTTGGAGTCTGTTGACAACATCAAATAACTCCGTAAGCTCAATCAATCTATTTTCGTTTACATCAACAGAAGCTACTTTTCTAGAAACCTCTTCATCAATATCAGTAATTTCTATGATAGCACTTTTCACTCTATCTAATAAATCTGTATAACCCTTATTATATGTTGAAAGTTTTAGTAATAGATGTTCAACATTCATCAAATTTGCAACAACTGAGTTATTACCGTTTAATTCATCAGCTACCTGACTGGAAAGATTAATTACTTCCTCTGCATTTGAAAGTAACGAAAGCTCTTCTTCTATGTCACTTTCACTCAAACTCTCTAGATCTAATCCTTCGAAATCTTTTAGTTGAAATAATAAGTAATCTTTATCAGCAATTGCTTTTCGTTCAGATTCAATAAGCCGTTGCAATTTATTCTGCAAAGATTTATACGTATGGAATGCCTGAAGATAATCTCCTTTAATATTAGAAGCTTTACTAGAAGCATCTAACACATCAAATTGAAAACTGCTTTTATTTAATAGTAGAGTTTGGTGCTGGCTATGAATATCGATTAATGAGGTCCCCAATTCTTTTAAAAGCGCAAGAACCACCGGAGTATCATTTACAAAGGCCCTTGACTTTCCATTGGGAGTTATTTCTCTTCTGATAATCGATTGTTTATCAAAGTCAATGTCGTTTCTCTCAAAAAAAGGTGAAAATAAGTCTTTAGACAATTCAAAAGTTCCCTCAATAACACATTTAACGTCAGGATCTCTTAAAGCTTTTAAATCTGCTCTTTCGCCAAGAATAAGCCCAAGAGCACCAAGCATTACTGATTTACCAGACCCTGTTTCACCAGTAACAACGCTAAATCCTTTTAAAAAATCAATTTCTAATTCTTCAATTAACGCATAGTTTTTTACAGATAAATGACTTAGCACTATTTGTTTACAATAAATTCTACCCTTCTGTTTTTCTGACGTCCAGAAGGATTATCAGAACCATCTGAATTTTGATTATCAGCAATTGGTTTAGACTCACCATACCCGTGAGTTTCCATTCTGCTATAACTCACACCTGCTTTTCTTAAATAATTTCTAATTTTATTAGCTCTAGCGCTAGAAAGCCAATAGTTATATGATGCTTCACCTCTGGAATCTGTATGTCCATTAATTACCAATTTAGCATCCTTGTACTCGTTCATGTAACTAACTATTTTATTCAATTCTGATTGTGATTCCTCAACTAGCTTGACCTGATCATAAACAAACATAACCGAATTAATCGCCAATGCTCCTCCTGTATTTAGCGTATTATTCACTTCGGTTTGTGTAAGCACTTCATGGCTTTCTGCTGGAGCATCCGTAGTTGTTGCATTGGTTTCTGCAATATCCGCAGTTGTTGAATTTGTTTCTGTAACATCCGTATTTGTTGCGTTGGATTCTGCAACATCCACAGTTGTTGAATTTGTTTCTGCAACGTTGGATTCCGTGACATCCACAGCGGACAAGTCAAGAATATCCTCTTCAGTTACATCTCTAACCACTAAAACACCATCAATCTCCGTAACTTCTTTTATTTTAGTAACAACACCGTTTTCATCGACCCGAATTACTTCTATAACTACATCATCATTTGATTCATAATTAATTTCATACGTTTTGCCCGCTTCAAGAACAAAAAGAAACCTACCTGTTTCTTCATTTGATCTATATTCACCATGCGTTTCACCGGTGTTTACATCCACAATTCTTATTAATAAGTCCTTAATAACACTTCCATCTTGATATTTAGAAACACCTTTGTATATGGCCAATGCCGGAGCATTTCCCTGCACTGGTGCCCCTGGGTCATAAGTCAACATATACATATCCTGTTCCCCTTGCCCTCCTTCTCTATAGGAAGAGAAATAAGCTCTTTTACCATCAACAGAAGGAAAGTAAAAAACATCATCACCTGTTGTATTGACCGGATACCCAAGATTAGTAACTTCACCCCACGTCCCATCTTCCAATAATTCTGTGCTAAAAACATCATAACCTCCCATTGAATTATGCCCTTTTGAACTAAAGTACAAAGTCTTTCCATCTGGATGCAAATAAGGACTTTCTTCATCGTAAGGAGTATTAATCGAAGCTGGCAATGGCTGTATTTTGGCCCAAGCACCCGTTGGCAATTTTTTCATCATCCAAATATCTCTGTTATCTTCACCATTGCCTCCAGGTCTGTCACTTGTGAAAAATATTATGTTACCAGAAGTATTTAAACTGGCATCTGTCTCCCAATATCTCGAATTAATATCAGCTATTAATTTCTCAGGTTTTGTCCATTCTCTTCCAATTAATCTTGACTCATAAATACTTCCACCAGCGTCTGCAACGCCTTCAAATTGATACACATACATCATTTGACCGTCTGGAGAAAGGTACAAGCAAGCATCATGACTATCCGTGTTAATACTATCACTCATCCTTACTGGCTTAGTCCATTCGCCTTTTTGTTTCACTGAATAATAAATGTCCTCAAAATATTTTCCTGATTCGTCCAATAAGTCCGATTCACCTTTACGACGTGAAGTAAAATATAAAAAAGTTTCTTCGGCATTTACCTTTGGTCTGTATTCAGAATATTCGGTATTAAGAATATCTGCAGATTCTATTAAAACATTAACCGGTTTTGAAATAAAATCCTTGGCATTTCGAGACATGCGTATCTCATGGGTTATTGCATCCCAATACTCGGTATTATTTTTTTTAGCAACGTTTTCTTTGTTTGTAAATGTTGTAGCTCAAAATAAGAGTTTCAAAGAGCTTTATGCTGAATCTTTTTCTTACTTAGAATTAGGGAATTACAGGGAAGCTCTGCCAATTTTGTTGGAGATGTATGAAATGGATAAAAAGAATGCGAATACTGCTTTTACCATTGGAAATTGTT
>JAQWQH010000114.1 GCA_029244805.1 Flavobacteriales bacterium | reverse complement strand
GATTCAATATGATTTTCTAGGGTTTGATAATGAGCTAAATAGTTCGAGTCAATCAATAAACGCATCTTTCTTTAATCCAAAAGCTGGAGTGAATTATATTTTAAGTGACAAACATTCTTTCTATGGGTTTTTTGGAGTCGGAAATAAAGAGCCAAATAGAGATGATTATACGAATTCAACGCCAAATAGTCGTCCAAGTCATGAAAGTATGACAGATATTGAAGTGGGCTACAAATTAAAGTCGAAAAAGGTTTATGCTAATGTCAATTTTTATTCAATGGACTACACAAATCAATTAATTCTTACAGGAGCAATTAATGATGTTGGAGCCGCAGTAAGAACCAATGTGTCATCTTCATATAGAAGAGGCGTTGAGTTAAGTGGAGGAGTCTCCTTATTGAAGAATTTAGAATGGAAAATGAACACAACTTTTAGCGACAATAGAATAGCATCATTTTCTGAGTTTATAGATGATTGGGATACCTGGGGTCAGGTTCAGACGAATTATAAAAATACACACATAGCTTTTTCGCCAAATATTATAGCTTCTAGTCAAATAGTTTTTAAGCCCTTAAATTCAAAAAGATATGGAAATGTGGAACTGGCAGTTGTTACTAAATATGTTGGTGAGCAATTCATCGATAATACATCAAATACTGATAGAATGCTGAATGCTTATCTAGTGAATGATATTCGAATGCAATATTCGATGAAAACAAAATTATTTAAAGAAATTATATTTAGTACTTGGATTAGAAATTTCACAAATACACAATATGTTT
Source organism: Flavobacteriales bacterium (assembly GCA_029244805.1). Classification (GTDB taxonomy): domain Bacteria; phylum Bacteroidota; class Bacteroidia; order Flavobacteriales_D; family Parvicellaceae; genus CALSMU01. The sequence goes on along the minus strand of JAQWQH010000114.1, from coordinate 23,618 downwards.
CTAACGCTTGGATTTATAAATTTAAATCGGACTATTATAATCCTGTTTCAGACGATGCATTTGTAAACAGAGAAAGTGTTGATGGTCGATATAATATGATTGGAGCATTTCCGCAAGCAGGAATAAACTTTTTTACTGGTCTTATTCTTAAGTTTTAATCTAACAGAATTTGTAGAATAACATATTAATACGGTTCTTTGTTTCAATGAAGTTTAATACTGTATTATACAACCTTAGGAGTTCTAAAAACATTGGGATGATAGCAAGGTCTCATATCTCATTCGGAGGAAATTTTTTAATTCTTATTGGAGGTCAGGAAAGATGGAAGTTTAAAGGGGGCACTCATTCGTACACTCGGAAAATTGAAGATCAGGGAAAGTTGTTGATTTTTGACAAGGAAGAAGATTTTTTTGCTTGGTCAGAGAGGTTAAAGTTTGTTAATGTTGGAGTTGAAATAGGTGAAAATGAAGCCAGTTTGATCGAATACAATTTTCCTGATAATTGCAATTTAATTTTCGGGAATGAAAGAACCGGACTTCCAAAAGAAGTGGTTGCAAAGACGGTCAATACATTGACAATACCTCAGTATGGAGAAGTTGGGAGTTTGAATGTAGCAGTGGCAGCATCTATTGTTTTTTATGAAATGAAACGATCCGAAAAAAGTGAATATGTCATTGATGGAGAAAAGTTTAAATCAGTAGATTGATTACAGAAGATCTACAAATCAATTAATTTTTCGCGGTAAAATGCTGCTTCTTAACATTTGACAGTGCATCATTCGCCTCAAAGTTCTATTATTAAAATGTATTTTTTTGTTCTTTTACTTAATTTAATAGAACATTATGCTCATAGTGCCGTACACTGATTGATTTTAGAAGTAGTTAAATGAAAATTAAACATCTCATATTCTTATTTATTTTCAGTTTATTAACCGTTGTTGGCTTCTCTCAGGAAAACTCTGCAGACTCCACATCGGTTATAGCTGCTCCAGATTCCACATCGGTTATATCTGTTCCAGACTCCTCATCAGTCATAGCTATTCCGGATTCCACAGCGGTTAAAGTTGCTCCAGATTCCACATCGGTTATATCTGTTCCAGACCCCTCAGCGGTCATAGCTGTTCCGGATTCCACATCGGTCATGGCTGTTCCAGACACCATGTCGATTATGACTGTTCCAGACTCCACATCGGTTATAGCTGCTCCAGATTCCACAGCGGTCATGACTGCTCCAGACTCCATATCGATTATGGCTGTTCCAGATTCTGTAGGCGCTATGGAGGTTTCGAATGAAAAGGAGAGTTTTGGACCGAAGCCATTAGAAATAGTATTTAGACCGCAATTAAGTTTGGGAACGGGGATGTTTACCTTTTATGGAGACATAGGAAGTAATCACAAAGGCTATCATCCAACAGTTAGTAGAATAGGTTATGATTTACGCTTAATAAATCCAATCAATGATTATTTGGACGTAAGTTTTTATGTGCTGTTTGGTCAGGTGAGTGCAAGCGAAAGATCTGAAACACGCAACTTAAATTTCAATTCTCATATAACAACAGGTGGGTGGACTTTAAATTATAATTTTAAGCAATTGCTTAAGCCAGATAGGAATGTGGATCCTTACATATCTATTGGTATAGAGTCAATGGAGTTTTTATCCAAATCGGATATGTACGATGCGAACGGTAATTATTATAATTACTGGTCTGATGGGACTATTAGGAATATGGAGGAAGGTTCAGTTGGCTCTGAAAATGCAACTGAAATTTATCGAGATTATGTTTACGAAAGTGATATAAGAGAATTGGATTTAGATGGTTTTGGTAAATATTCGGAAAGGACTTTTGCTATGCCTGTAGAAGTAGGTGCAAATTTTCACATAACTGATCGAATAAAATTTAGAGTAGGAACATCTATGCATTTTGCGTTTTCTGATTTGGTTGATGGCATAACTGTTGAAAGTTTGGGAGGTAGACAAGGGGATAAGTCAAATGATAAATTTTTGTATTCGCATTTTGCACTTTCTTTTGATATTAATTCTGGAAATCCGGATTCTATAGAGCCAGATAAGCCTTCAATGTTTGATGATATGCAACAATTGGATTCTATTGACTCTGATGGCGATTTAATTGTTGATTTTGTTGATTTATGTGCAAAAACCCCTGAAGGAGTTCTTGTAGATGAGTTTGGATGTCCATTAGACAATGATTTAGACGGTGTTCCTGATTATTTAGATGAAGAGAAAGCAACAAAAATCGATGCAATGGTAAATGAGGTTGGAGTTACGATGTCTGACGCTGATTTTGAATTGGCTTATAGAAAATATAAGGATTCCTTAGGTGCGGTTTACAGTATAGACGTTGCTAGCGTAACAATGGGTGAAGGTTCTAGTCTTCCTGTTGATACTAGTGGATTTGCCAATGATAATGAAGGTTTTGTAGATGTAGCTGTAGTTTTTGATTCAGATGAAGGACAATTACCGAAAGAAATTAGGGACAAATTATTAAGCGAACCGGGGTTCCATGTAGTTGAAAGGGATGATGGTACACGCGAGTATGTTGTACGGGGTTATAATACTTTGGAAGAAGCTATGGCTGCAATGGATCAATTCAAGAAAGATGGAATGGATGTGAAAGGTATCGCTAAAGTTTCGGAAGATGAAGCTTTAGAATTTGTAAGCCAAGAAATAATTGATAAGGCAAGAGCTGAATTATTGGTTTCTGCGACCGCAGCTGACACGAGCATACTGAGTTCAGACGATACGAGTATAGTGAGTTCAGTTGACTCGAGTATGTTGAGTTCAGTTGACACGAGTATAGTGGGTTCAGTTGATACGGTCCTAAATGCCGTTGATATTAACTCAGAAACTACATACCGGGTGCAGATTGGAGCGTTTCGTAAAGAATTATCTACCAGTGTGTTTAGTGATGCTAGAGAAGTAGTCTACACCGAAGGTGATGATGATTTGTTTAGATATTATTCAGGTTCTTCTAATGAAAAAAGTAAAGCTGCTGAGCACCGAATTGCTTTATTAGAGATGGGGTACGAAGGATCTTTTATTGTCGCCTTTAGAGATGGTAAGCGAATTAAGCTATCCGAGGCAAATTTTGACGTTGTAGATTCCACCAAAGATGTAATTGTAGAAGCTGTTGAACCAACCGGAATTGTTGTGCGCAGGGAATTAGTTCGATTCAGAGTGCAAGTAGGGGAGTATACAGGAAACGTTCCTACGGAAGTATTGGATATATACCTTGAAATCGGAGATGTTACATTTAAGCGAGATCCAGAATCAGGTTTAATTCGTTCTTTCTTAGGGTGGTTTGAGACATATGATGAAGCGGAAGAGTTTCAAGCTGAATTAGAAAGAGAAGGTCTGAATGATACTTTTGTTATTGGAGATTTCAATGGTAAGATTATTTCAGCGCAAGAGACATTGGAATTACTAAACGAATAATACAATAAAAATATGAAGAAAGGACTAATAATAATATTTTCACTATCTATAATTTTTGCGGCATGCAGCGAATCAGCAGAAGATTCAGGTACTCCTGTCGATAAATCAATAGAGAATAAAGTCTTAGAAAAGGATAGTGTTTTAGCAATAAAAGATTCCGTGATTATTGATACGTCATCCATTGCAGTTGACAGTGTTGCAAGAGTTGATTACGAGAATGATTTGTCCTTAGAAATAAAAGAGATTGAAGAAGAAAAAGAGAATCCAATAAGTGAGGATTGTAAAATGTTCCTGGAAGATTATGCAGAAGGAATTAAAAGCTTTGCAAGCATAACTGAAAAAGTAACTGCAAATCCCGAAGATATAGGATTGCAAATTCAATTATCTTCTGCTTCTGAAGATATTAACGCATGGTCAAGTATGCCTCAAATGTTTCAGTGTTCTCAGAATGAAGCTTTCCAAAAGCAGATTGAAATTCTTAACAATAAACGCGATAAGTTATTGGCTTTTTAAGGATGATTTCGTTAAAAAAATAGTGAAAAGAGGTGCTTGTATTGTGTCCTTTTTTATTTTCTATTTTATTACCTTTGTGCACTATAAACATGCACTATGAAATACTACAATAATATTCTCCAAACAATAGGTAATACGCCATTGGTCAAAATACACACAATGTGTGAAGATGTGGATGCTTTAGTACTTGCTAAAGTTGAAACTGTAAATCCAGGAAACTCTGTAAAGGATAGAATGGCGCTGCAAATGATAGATGATGCTGAAGCAGATGGTAGATTAAAGCCAGGAGGAACTATTATTGAAGGTACTTCAGGTAATACTGGAATGGGATTGGCTTTAGTCGCTTTGTTAAGAGGATACAAATTGATTTGTGTTTTAAGCGATAAACAAAGTAAAGAGAAGATGGATATTTTGAGAGCTGTTGGAGCAGAGGTGCATGTTTGTCCAACTAATGTTGCACCAGATGATCCTCGTTCTTATTATTCAGTGTCAAAAACATTGGCGGATACCACACCTAATTCATGGTATGTGAACCAATATGATAACCCGTCGAATACAAAAGCACATTACTTAACTACGGGACCTGAAATTTGGGAACAAACTGAAGGTAAAATTACACATTTCGTAGTTGGAGTTGGTACTGGTGGTACAATTTCGGGTGTCGGTAAATATTTAAAAGAAAAGAATCCAAACATTAAAATTTGGGGAATAGATACTTACGGTTCGGTATTTAAAAAATATCACGAGACTGGAATATTTGACGAGAATGAAATTTACCCATATATTACAGAAGGGATTGGAGAAGATATTCTTCCGAAAAACGTCGACTTTTCTGTCATTGACAAGTTTGAAAAAGTTACGGATAAGGATGCAGCAATATATCAAAGGAAACTAGCAAAAGAGGAAGGGATCTTCGTTGGGAATTCCGCAGGGTCGGCGATTAAAGGAATATTGCAATTAAAAGAAGAATTAACAGAAGACGATGTTGTAGTTGTCTTATTTCACGATCATGGAAGCCGTTACGTTGGTAAAATGTTTAATGATGATTGGATGCGTGAAAGAGGTTTTTTAGACGAAGAGAAAACGTGCGCAGTTGATTTGATTAAGGATCATGCAGGTAAGCATTTAGTTACTGTAACTGAGGAAAATCCTGTTTCTCAAGCATTGTTATTAATGAACCAATATGGAATTTCTCAAATTCCTGTTGTGGAAGGAAATGAATGCGTCGGCTCTTTGTCAGATAATCATCTTTTTGCAAAATTACTAGACAATTCAGAATTGAAAGAACTTCCAATTAAACATGTAATGGAAGCTCCTTTGCCTGAGGTTCAAGGTAAAGCTTCGATAGAAGAAGTCTCTAAATTATTTTCAAATGGAGCAACTGCTGTGGTTGTAAATTATGATGGAGATAAAAAACACATTATTACCTATCAGGATGTAATTAGAGCAATTGCTTAAAATTGGGAGATACAATTAAAATAATAGATCAAATGAAACGGGAAGTATTACTTCCCGTTTTTCCGTTACGTATAATTTCATTGGTTCCATCTCAAACGGAATTATTATTTGAACTAGGACTTGGAGAAAGAGTAGTGGGAGTAACAAAATTCTGTGTACATCCGAAAGAATGGTTTGATTCCAAACCACGAGTAGGAGGTACTAAATGCGTAGATTTTGAAAAAATAGCCGCACTTAAACCCGATTTAATAATTGGCAACAAGGAAGAGAATACCAAAGAAGATATTGAGACATTAGAAAAAGACTATTCAGTTTGGATGTCAGACATTTATATGTTTGAAGGGGCACTTGAAATGATATTTGAAGTTTCTCGTTTTACGAATACCAAAGAAAAGGGAATAGAAATATTAAAGGCTATATCTAAAGCTAAAGCTACTTTTAAGCAGCCCATTGACCTTAAGAAGGTGGTTTACTTTATTTGGAATAATCCTTACATGGTGGTGGGTAAAAATACTTTTATTGATGACATGCTTTATCATGCAGGATACGTAAATGTTGTAATGAAAGATCGTTATTTAGAATTAAGTTTAGAGAACTTAAAAACTTTAGATCCAGAAGTTATTTTGCTTTCAAGCGAACCATTTCCATTCAATAAAAAGCATGTTGAAGAGCTGAAAATACACCTTCCTGAAGTTGAAATAAAAATAGTCGATGGAGAAATGTTTAGTTGGTATGGTTCCAAATTGGCAAAGGCTTTCCCTTATTTTGCTTCACTTTATTAAGTGCTAGTTATAATATATTCTACTGTCAATCAGTCAAATCATTTTCAGCATTTTATTCTGAAAATAGAATTAACCAAACACTTTTTTCAAGAGGTCAGTTACTCGTGCCGCTGGGTCTTGTCGAATTTTTAATTCCTCCTTGGCAATTTGAACAAACAATCCATCAATAGCCTTAACGGTTGCATACGCTACAAGGTCAGGATTTACTTTTTCGACAAACGGCAATTTATTGTAAGTACTGAAAATAGCATTCCAATTTTTTGTGGCACCGACTTTATCTAATGAAACCTTTACGATAGGTTCAAATTTACTGATCAAATCAACTCTTGTTGATTTATCTAGAAACTTTGTCGCTGCATTGTCTTTACCATTAAGTATACTCATCGCATCATTAATGCTCATGCCTTTAATCGCCTCCACAAAAATATCTTTTGACGCGGCAGTAGCATCTTCAGCAGCTCTGTTAATTGATTCAATAGTTTCGTCTACTTTTTTTCCTTGACCGATGCTACGTAATTTGGTTTCAACTTTATTAGCTTCTTCTGGCAGTGGTATTTTTATTGAGAGATCTTTGAAAAAGCCATCTGGTTTTGAGAGTTGATCCACTCCCTTTTCTATTCCTTTGTTTAACGCTTCTTTCAATCCGGCACCAACTTCTTCTTGGCTTAAACCAGGTGAAGAGGGTTTTGCTGCTTCAATCTTTTTGTCCACGGTTTTTTTGATTTTATCAAATTGAGCAGTTGATACGGAAATTGAAAATAGGACTATGCTGGATGCAAGGTAAATTGCTTTTTTCATATTATTTTTATTTAGTTATTGAGTTTTCAGCCGTGCAATAATTATACCGTTAATTTGCTATTGTATTTATTGCGAAGATTTGGCTTAGTGGTCGATTTCGTGATAATTCTATAATTAAGCTCAATTGTCGCATCTCAAAGATACATCAATTAATTTCCAATTATATCTGTTTTGATCGGTTTTTAGTATAGTTGGAATCGGTTTTGTTTCCCTTTTTACAAAACAAACTTTTCTCCAGTTAGCTTTTCAGAAGCATCCCATAGTTCCGACGCTATTTTTTCGTCGTAGGAATGCGGCTTGGATTTTACTTTTCCAGGTTTCCCTTTCAATCCGTTAAAACCTGTAGGACCAAAATAATCTCCACTTTTCACATCGGGGCCCAAGGCAGCATACAATGTTGGTAAGGCAGCATATTTAGGTAGGTGCGTAAATATTGGTAGAAGAGGAGACATAAGGAATTGAGCAACCTTGGGAATATTCGTGAATAAATTTGTTTTTGATACTCCAGGGTGGGATGAAACGGCAATAACGTTGCTTCCAGCTTTTTCTAGCCTCTTTTTTAGTTCGTAGGCAAACATTAAGCAAGCCAATTTACTTTGACTATATGCCCCCATTTTGGAATAACTTTTTTCTGCGTTTAAATTATCAAAATTTATTCTGCCTCTTTCATGCGCTAAACTACTCGTAGTTGCTATTCGTGCTCCCTTAGTACTGTTTAATAATGGGTACAGCAAATTGGTAAGTAGAAAATGACTAAAATAGTTGACGCCCATTTGACTTTCGAAACCATCTTCTGTTTTTGAAAGAGGTGGAACCATAATTCCAGCATTCTCAATTAATAAATCTAGGCGATCGTATTTTTCAAGAAATATTGTAGAAAAATTCCGAACCGATTTCAAACTGTTGAGATTTAAAAGCATTATTTCTATATCTGCGTTATTTACCTGAGATAAAACTTCTGCTTTTGCTGATTCGGCTTTTGATTTATTTCGGCAAGCCATTATTACTTTGATTTCCTTTTTTGCTAATCCAATTGTAATTTCTTTTCCAAGCCCAGAATTAGCTCCGGTTACAATCGCTATTTTTCCTTTTTGAGAAGGAATATTATCAAGGTTAAAACTCATAGTTTGAAAGTGTGTGATTTATGTGTAATGTTTTTTTGTGCAGCTTTAATTATGTGTTCTTAATTCCCAGTATCCTACATCAATCCAATTATCAAACTTATAACCTACCTCTTTAAAATGTCCTACTTTTTCAAATCCCAATTTTTCATGTAGTCTAATACTGGCATCATTAGGCAAAGTAATGCACCCCATTAGCGCATGGAAATTTAATTCTTTAAGCTGATTGATTAATTCTTGATAGAGTATTGTCCCCAATCCATTTTTGAGCGAACCATTTTTCAAATATACTGTTGTTTCTACTGAATGTTTATACCCGTCCTTCGCTTTCCATTCGCTGGCATAAGCATATCCCAGTATTTCGCCATCTACTTCATAGACAATCCAAGGATATATATTCATCGCCATTCGAATTTTATCTTGAATTTCATTCAATGTTGCGCGCTCTGTATCAAATGTAAAGATTGTATGATCTACATAATGGTTGTAAACATTCATTATTTGAGGTGCGTCTTCTAAGGCTACTTTTCGAATCATGCTAGACGAATTTACCAATTTTTATTCAGTGATTAGCACTTTGAATTTTATCATTATTACCGAGTAAGATTATTTTAACAAACTTCCTTTTTCAATATATGGAAAAATCTCATCGTATTTTAAAACAGCGTTCATACTAACTCTTCGATTTATGTGTTTTCGTTCTAAATCAACTAAATTGGTGATTCCTGCAGCACCAGCTAGCTCACTGCAACTTCGAAGTGTTTCATCGTGAAAATTTGTGACTCTTTTCGCTTTGTTGTCCACATTTAGGCCTTTCATAAGTGCGGCATTCTGCGTTGCTACTCCAACTGGACAGTGGTTGTCATTGCACTTTAAAGCTTGAATGCAGCCAACTGCCATCATCATCGCTCTTGCACTGCTTACCATATCTGCACCTAACGCAAGTATTCTTGCAATATGAAACCCACTGAAAACTTTTCCTGAGGCAATTATTTTTATGTCTTTTTTTAAATCATATCCAACCAAAGTATCATAAACAAAAGCCACTGCATCTCTTAATGGCATCCCCAAAGAATTAGAGAATTCTATAGGTGCAGCTCCAGTTCCTCCTTCACCTCCATCCACAGCAATAAAGTCGGGCTTTATTCCAGATGAAATCATGGCTTTGCACAAGTCAATAAATTCCTGTTTTTTACCAACACATAATTTAAATCCAATCGGTTTTCCTCCAGATTTTTCTCTTAATAGTTGAATGAAATTCATTAGTCCTGTAGCGTTTGAAAATACCGAGTGACTTGGTGGTGAATGAACACTAGTATGCGGCTTAACACCCCTAATCAAAGCAATTTCTTCCGTATTTTTACTTGCTGGCAAAATTCCTCCATGGCCCGGTTTAGCACCTTGAGAAAGTTTTATTTCAATCATTTTCACATTCTTTAGAGTTGCTTTTTCTACAAATTTTTCTGCATCAAATTCTCCCTCTTCGTTTCTACAACCAAAATAACCTGTTCCAATTTGCCAAATTAAATCTCCTCCGAACTTTAAATGATATGGACTAATTGACCCTTCACCTGTATTATGAGCAAATCTTCCTTTTTTTGCTCCTTTGTTTAGTGCCATGATAGCATTCTTACTCAATGAGCCAAAACTCATTGCGGAAATGTTTAGTAAACTTGCAAAATAAGGTTGTTTACAATCTGGACCCCCAACAGTTATCCTCGGTTTATCATTTATTTCTTTCTCACCTTTTGCATACATAGAATGATCCAGCCATTCATAACCAGCGCTATAGACGTTCATTTGCGTTCCAAACGGAACGGTGTCAGTTGTTTTTTTTGATCGTTGATAAATCAGACTTCTATACTGCCTGTTAATTGGTCGTCCTTCTGTATCTGTTTCAACAAAATATTGCATTATCTCGGGGCGAATTGATTCTAAAACATACCTCAACCTTCCTATTAGAGGGAAGTTTTTTTTGATAGTGTGTTTGTTTTGCAACATATCAGTAATTCCCATAATGATTAAGGGGCCGACTATAACCAAACTCCAAAGTGCAGGTAACCAAAAATATGCTGCTGTTCCTGTAGCACCCAATACCATAATTGATGCTGCGATAAATATTCTTCTTACATTCATAAATTTAACTTATTCAATTACAGTACTTTACTTTTTATTACCATTAATTTTTCTCTGGTCATTTCATGCATAGAATATTGAATTCCACCCATTCCTATTCCCGATGCGTCTCTGCCTCCGAAGGGCATCCAATCTACTCTAAAAGCAGTATGATCATTCACCATTACAGCAGTAGCGTTTAATTTTTTGATACAGTCTAAAGCAATATCTAGATTTTCAGTAAACACCGCGGCTTGAAAATGTACGTCCAAACTATTCGCCATTTCAATTGCTTTGTCTCGGTCGGTATAAGAATATACACAGACTACAGGTCCAAAAATTTCTAATGTAGAAACTTTTGCCTCAATCGGTGGATTTATCAATACCGTTGGTTGATAACAAGTATCAGATATTCTCTTTCCTCCGCATAATAGTATTGCTCCCTCAGCTACGGCTTCATTCACCCATTGTTCCACTCTGTCAACTTCTCTTGGTAATATAAGAGGGCCAACTTCAGTTGTTGGATCCATTTGGTCGCCAACAATTAATTGAGATGCTAATTGACTTAATCCTCCAGCTACTTTATTGAAAATAGATTCGTGAACAAATACTCTTTGAACGGAGACACAAACTTGACCTGCGTGGTAAAAACCTCCTTTTGCCAATGCAGGTAGCATTTCTAAAATGTTTGCGTCTTTCTCAACTATTACTGGAGCAGCTCCACCATGTTCTAATGCGCACCTTGTCCCCGGAGATAATTTAGACCTTAAAAACCATCCCACTTTGGCAGAGCCAATAAATGAAAAATAATTTATTCTACGGTCTGTTACCAATTTTTCTGCCGCTTCATTTTCACATATTATAGATTGACACCAACCTTCTGGTAATCCGGCTTCGGATAGTATTTCCACAAATGTTAAACACGATAATGGTGTGGTTAAAGCAGGTTTAATAATTACCGGACAACCGGCAGCTATAGCTGTAACTGATTGATGAATTATTAAATTTAATGGGTGGTTAAAAGCACTTATCGAAGATACAACGCCAATTGGTTCCCGAGAAGTAAACGCGATTCTTCCTTCAGAAGCTTTTGTTAAGCCCATAGGGATTTGTTCACCTTTTAGCTGTCCAATGTGCTCTGCTGCAATTTTAACACCATTAATAGCTCGCAAAACTTCAATTTTAGAATCGTTAAAAGGTTTCCCTCCTTCTTTTGCTGCTATAGTAGTTAACTCTTCAATTCGCATTTTCATTATTTCTGCAGTGCGGTCCAAAATGGTAATTCGCTCATGAGGGGGTATCCATTTGGACTGATCTTGGAATAGCCCATAAGCAGTTTTTAGCGCATATTCGACTTCAGGTTTTCCTACAAGGGGGATTTCTTTTATTAAACTTTGGTCGTAAGGTGATACTACTTTTAACATAAAAAAATAATTAATGGATTATAAGATACACGTTTTCTCCTTGAGTAAAACGTTCAATATAGAATGATTCAGAGAGTAGTCCACAGCTAAATCGATTATGTGAACACCATCTATTTTAAGACAATTAGCAAGAACTTCTTTAAAGTTTTTATCTGAAGAAGGTCTGTGCCCTATAGCACCATAACTTTCTGCATATTTAACAAAATCAGGATTTTTATAATCTAGTCCAAAATTATCAAACCCCATTCCTTCTTGTTTCCATTTTATCATTCCATATCCACTGTCATTTAGAATAATTACAACTATGCTGAGGTTTAACCTCACTGCGGTTTCAATTTCTTGAGAGTTCATCATAAACCCACCATCGCCACAAACCGATATTACTTTTTTATCTGGATGAATTAATTTAGCAAGCATTGCAGATGGAAGTCCAGCTCCCATAGTTGCCAGCGCATTGTCTAATAGCAAAGTGTTGGGTTGGTAGCATTTATAGTTTCGTGCAAACCATATTTTGTATACACCATTGTCGAGTGTCGCAACACCGTCTTCAGGTAATTCCTCTCTAATAATATGCACCAATCGTTGCGGTAGAATCGGAAAGCGATTGTCTTCAGAATACTTAGAAAGATGACTTTCAACTTCTGTTTTAATTCTATCAAAATACGATAAGTCCCAATTACTAGAATCTTCAATATGCTTTGCTATTTGCATAACCGATGTAGCAATATCTCCAACTATATTTAATTGAGGGAAATAAACTTCATCAACTGCTGCAGGAGAAAAATTAATATGAATGACTTTAGTTCCACCTTTTTCCATAAAGAAGGGTGGCTTTTCAATTACATCATGTCCTACATTTATAATTAAATCTGCTCTGCCAATTGCACAGTGCAAAAAGTCATCGCTTGATAAGGCTGCAGTACCTAAAAATTTATCATGACGCTCATCAACCACTCCTTTTCCCATTTGAGTGTTAAAGAAGTGAATGCCGGTTTTTTCAATAAAAGCTGTAAGCGCTTGACTTGTTCTTTTTCGGTTTGCTCCAGCTCCAATTAGTAAAAGCGGCATGTTTGCCCGTTCAATCATTTTTGCAGCCTCTTTTATTGCCATTTCGCTCGCGTCAGGTCTTCTAAAACCAACAACATTAAATATTCTGTCATCGCATTCTTCGGCGGCAATATCTTCCGGTAATTCTATATGAACAGCTCCAGGTCTTTCCTCCATTGCAAGACGGAATGACTCTCTCACCATTGATGCAATGTTGTTTCCGTTTACTATTTGCTTTGTGTATTTTGTAATAGGACGCATAAGCTCAACAATGTCTACAATCTGAAAACGGCCTTGCTTGGATTTCTTGATCGGTTTTTGGCCGGTAATCATCATCATCGGCATTGCTCCCAATTGGGCATAAGCTGCTGGAGTAGTGAAATTGGTTGCCCCTGGACCTAAAGTCGCTAAACAAACTCCTGGTTTTCCCGTAAGTCTTCCGTAGGTTGCAGCCATAAAACCAGCCCCTTGCTCATGTCTTGTGAGAATTAATTTTATTTTCGAGCCTTTCATGGAATTTAAGAAGTCTAAATTTTCTTCTCCAGGAACTCCAAATATATATTCTACTCCTTCATTTTCTAATGCTTTAATAAATAGATCGGTTGCTTTCATTGGATTAAGTTACTAAATTTTAGCTAGTTCCAATCCAATATCAACGGGTACTCTAATTATTAACCCTGTGTTAAAAAAAAAAAGGTATTAAAAATACTTTTCCAAAGCAGAAAAATATGGTTTGTCTGATTTTAATAAAGCAGCGGTATTTCCCCCGTATTGTTTGGTTATATATCCATTTTTATACAAGAAGGATTCACATTTTGTAATATCCTCATTAGATAAATGAAAGTGCTCGTATATGATTCCGGTTGGTTTTATGTTCAGAGTGTTTCCCAGAAATAATTTAATGACCTCAAAGTCAAACCCTTCGGTATCTATTTGTAAGAAATCTACTTGACTAAGGTTATTCGTTTGTAGTAAAGTGTCTGTGCTTGTAACCTGGATTTCTTCAGCAACAATTTGTTCTTGTTTATTGATAGGTATTGATACGTTATCTACTCTAGCCCATTTTTCTACATAACCATTTTCAAATGCTTCTTCTAAAACTTCCTTATTGAAAGTTGCAAGCCCAGTGGCCCATCGAGAATTACTAAAACCAATTTTATATAGGTATGTTTTTCCGTCTGAATCTCCTAATGCAGCATTTAAGGTTTTTATACCGTTGTTTTTTGCGTACAATTTCTCTAGTGCAGGAAATACATGTTTTTGAGGTTCTAATAAAACACCGTTCCACCTATCTCTTTTGATAAACTTATGTATGGGATCATGAGTAATGCCATCATTTGCTCCAATTTGTACTACGTTAACTGTATCATGGAGTTTAGAAAACTCATCTAAAAAAGCAGAAACAGACCCTTTAGATGGAGAATAGAAATACCTATAAAAACCTATAAAAACCGGATTGTTATTTGCACTCAGATTAAACCTGAGTTTTTTATACAATTTCTTATAAGCTTCTTTCATTGCTTTTATGCCATTTCCTTTTTGAAAATAGTCTGGGTAGGGAATGCGAATTCGAGACCTTCGGCATTAAAACGGTTTAATATTTCAAGATTGATTTCTGTTTGTGTTTGTAATATATCTCCCGCTTTTTTTATGCGATACACAAAAAGTATTCCTAAAGCAAAATCTCCATATGCATTGAAACCTATCGAAGCATCTTCAGTTTCTATTGCAGGATGAGCAATTACAACTTCTTTTAAAATATCCATAGATTGCTGCATCTGTTCAGGAGTTGTATCATACGTCATACCTAGATTAAGGACTACTTTTCTAGTGTGCTCAGCACTAACATTTACAACGGTGTTGTCAGAGAAGGTGCTGTTGTTTATAATTAATAACCTTCCTTCTAAAGTGCGAACTCGAGTACTTCTTAAACCAACTTCCTCCACAGTTCCATCAAAACCATCAATTTGAATTCTTTCTCCAATTTTAAATGGTTTATCTAAAAAAATCATGATGCCACCAAAGATATTTTTAACCATGTCCTGTGCGGCAAGTGCTAGTGCTAAACCTCCAATTCCAAGCCCCGCAATCATTGCTGTAATATCAATGCCAAGATTGTCCATCCCAATAATGATTCCCATTATCCAGATGATAGCTCTAATCCCTTTACGCAGTATAGGAAGTACTTGATCATCAAAATCACTTTCCGATTTTTCAGCTAATGGCAGAACATATTCCTCAACAATTGCATCTAATGTTCTGGAAATAAACCAAGTAACGTCTATTATAATAGCGAAAGTTGCGAGTTTGAACAGTAGGTTTTGTATCCCGTTAATTTCTCCTTCAGGACCTTTTGGAAATTCTAGGTAAGAAATAGCCAAATAATAAGCTACAATTATGACTACGAAAATTACAGGTTTTTCTAGTTTTTCAATTAACAAATCATCTAGTTTTGTTTTCGTTTTAGCCGTTATTTTTTTCAGAACAACACTAGTAAACCAATAAAGTAGCTTTGCAGCTACAACTCCTCCAAGAATAATACCTAAAGCGATTAACCATTCTAAAATTGTGTTGTGATAGTATATTTTGTTTAAAAAATCCATTTCTCAAATTATAATTAGGCTGCAAATCTATAAATAAAATTTATTAATGTTTATTGTATATGACAGGAAGTGTTGTGTAATTATTTTGTCCTTCTATTTTTAAGAAATAATAACCGCTTGCAATATCAATTAAATTAATATCGAATTGCATATTGTTGTGACCTACTGTTACCTCTTTTTTATTAAATGCATGCACTAATCCTCCTAATTCAGAATAGATAGAAAATTGCATTTCATCACTTTTAAAGGAATTAAAATCAACGTAAAATTTCCCTGTAGTTGGATTTGGATAGATATTTAAATTTTGAAGAAATTGAAGATTCTCAAATGAGACATAACCAGCTACAACAATTGAAATTGTTGCGGTGTCGTCAGGACAAGTGAAGTTTGAGGCAATTAAAGTGATGTCATAATCTCCAAGCTGAGTGTATTCATTCCAAGGATTTATATCTACAGATGTGTTTCCATCTCCAAAATACCATGTGTATGACGAAGAATTAATTGAAGTATTTGTAAATGCGACAACTCCATTTGGTATATATACAGTATCAGAATTCGCATAAGTGCCTGCAATTGGCGGAGGGTCTATAGTAATCGAAATAGTTTGACTACTTGTATTTACTCCTCCTATTCCGGAGGCTTCTAGGTTGATTGTGTAACTTCCAGAGTTGCTAAATGTTATGTATGGATTTGCAACTGTATCATTTGAAATCGTTCCCCCGTTGGAAGTCCATATATAAGAGGTTGCATCGACGGAGGTGTTTGTTATAGGAATGCTATCTCCTTGGCATATGGCAGTATTCGTTATTGAAAATGAAGATACAGGAGGATTGTTCTCAGGGATTGAGGTATATGCTATTTCCCATCCCGGAGAAGTAGTAGCGCAATCAGAACGAAATTCTAATAACAAATCAGCCCCAGTTGAAGTAATTGTTCCTGGGCTTATCGTTCCTGTATATTTCCCAATTAGAGAAGCGCTTGGTGTAGGTCCATCGTATATAAACAAGAAATCCCAGTCTTGCTCTAGGTCAAAGGAGTTAAAAGTAACTTCAACAGCAGCAGCACTTGTGGGCTGGATTAAATATAATTCTCTTTCATCGTCCGTATAATTGCCTGATGCTCCTCCGCTGTCATATAAGTCTCCAGAACCACCAGTATATGTGGCATAGTTTTGCACATTGTTTATTAATTTATAAAACCCCTCCCAATCCCAATTGATTCCGGGGTCTGTGTGGGTGTTGTTTGGATAATGCTGGTGACCTTTAATTTTGGTGCAACCGCCCAAAACATTAATCCCGGTTGTTGCATCACCGAAATAAGTTCTCAAAGGATTAATTCCATATCCACTTTGGGTTATATCTCTACATAAATCTGCAGAGGATGTATAAAGAGCAGCTGTATACCAGGAAGGGTCGCTAACATAACCATCGTGTTCAATTCCAATTGTATATGGGTTTTCACTCCCAACATGCCACCCTTTATCAGTTTCCAAAAGCATCTGAGTAACCTGTCCATCAGATGACCGAACCACATAATGGTATGAAACACCTGCCGAACAGTTTTGAGCCCATGAAATAGCTCCCGCGTATGTGCCTTGTATGGTATGGATTGTTACGGCTGATATTGCTGTACCATTCCTTGAGCTATAATTACATATTGGTGTTGCAACCCATAATGCTGGTCCGTATTCAGCAGTTCTCATTGCAGGTACTTCGTAGTTGATTCCGCTTTTTGTGCTGATTCCATTAAGCCCAAAAGTATTTTCAGGGCTACTTAAAACTGCCAAATTGTTTGCCCCAAAAACTTGTTCCAAATCTATGCTATGGTTAGGGAAATTGTATGCTTGCTGATTGCTGGGACCATTTAAAAAGTTAAAAACGCTGTATGCATGGCAATCTAAAGCATAGTTATTGGTTACATTGTTGTCTTGCGGTATTTCTGAAAGAGCTTGAATGATTTTTATTTGATTTTCAATTGAATAAATCTGCAAACTGTCCATTAAGTAGTTGTATGCTGCAGCATACGCCATAATATTTATTTCTGGATTAGATTTTATAGCATTTTGTGGATATCCTGAAAGTTTAGCAACCATGGCAAGATTATTATTGAAATAACCTTGTCCATCTTCAGTAACTCCCATAACACCATAAACATGCGGTAATCCAAAACAACTTTCTGGGGTTGCATCTGTAATGTTGCTAAAGTGAGTAGTCGTAAATGAAATTGCTTCAAGCATGCCTTTTGGAACATCTGGATATTGCTGATAAGCAAGATTCATTTCTGCTTGATAGGTATTAAAGATTGTTTGAGCTTTTGTATGCCGGGAAAGTAATATTATTGTAATAAGAATAAAATATTTCATAATTATGAATTACATGCCAATACTAATTCCTATTCTATAAATAATTGGGGGACCCAGCGCTCCAAACATAAAGTTTCCTTGATAAGGCGAGTTTATGTTATTGATAAAGTCGTACAACAGCATTATTTGCAAATTTACTGCGCCCCCTATACTATAATTATATCCAGCTCCTGCGAAAAACATAGGGACATTTGCTCTGTCTCCTTGGGAAGTACTATTTGGATCAAGATTATATGCTCTCAAGAGTTCAAATTCAGTATGGGCATATAGACTTTCATTAAATTTATATCTGCTAAAAAGATTTCCCCCGTAAACAGAATACGTGAAATTTGCTTGCTTGGAACCTATGTATATGTATTTAACTCCAACCCCTAACGAGAATTGTGGGGTCACTTTATATCCCACAAACGGAGCGGTTTCAAAAAAATATATTGGAACCCCGCTTATATTTGCAATATTAAAAGCAATATTTCCACCAGTATAAAGCCTATCTTGAAAGGATAATTTATTTAGCGGGTTGATTCTTTCATCTGACTCCTCAGAAGTGTATTGTCCGAAAGAGATTTGAACACTTAATGTCAGTATTAATAAAATTAACTTACGCATGAAAAGGTTGATTAACATGTAAAAATACAGAAAATAGAAGATAAAAAGACGAACTAAGCCTGGTAATTTTACTTTATTAGGACACCGTCTTTTTGAATGATTCTAACCTTGGTAAAATGATCATCCTTAATAGTGTCAGGTACAAAAACGAATTTTTTATCGTAAATAATGTTATCGATATAGAAAGTTACAAAATATTCATTAGATAAGCCAAAAACATCCTCAGAAATAGGTTCAATCAATTGATAAGATTGGCCCTTAATAACATCAAAGAAATGACGAAGAGTGGAAGTGTTTACTTTTTTTTGGTTTAATGTACCATATCCTTTCGATGAGATAAGAACATTGTTAATAGGTTCTTCCTTATAGTTTATGAGGTAAACATTCCATATCTCATCTCCTTCCTCTGTATCTTTAATAATTGCTACTCCAATGCCTTCAACCTTTGGAACATGAATGTCTTTTTTCATTACTTCACAATGGTTTTTTCTGTTTCCAAAAGTGATATTTTATAATATGGAATAGTTTTGGAATCAATTACTTCAACTACATCTTTGTAATAACATTCTTTTTCTTCTCCCGTAAACTTGGTAACCAATAATGAAATAATTTCCGGGTTGGTTTCACCCGTTGTGCATCCAGTTACTATGTACATATAAGAATGCGGGTATCCCTCAACTTTTTCAGATAATTCGAGTTGAATGGTTCCCCCAGCGCAGATGTCTCCACAAATTCCTTTTTTATGATTAACGATGTATCCTTTTACAGTAATCGTTTCAGATAGTGATGAATTAGCATCATGGGGGATGATTTTATGATCACTACTCGTTCCAGATAGTTTCATGTCCAATACAACCTGAGCGGTTAGATTTACCCCAAGAAAAACAGCAAATAATAAAGTTGATAGTTTAAACATTTTCATAATTAAATACTTTAGATAAATTCATTTTTAATTTTTGTTTAACGTCGTTCATGTCAATTTCCTTACCTAGTTCATTTTGAATTGACGTGACAGACTTGTCATTAATACCGCAAGGTACAATATTTTTGAAGTAACTTAAGTCAGGTTTGACATTTAGCGCTATACCATGCATGGTAACCCATCTGCTGCATTTAACTCCCATAGCACATATCTTACGTGCTGTAGGTTTAGTTCCATCAACCCAAACCCCAGTTAAACCTTCAACCCTTTCGGCAATAATGTCATATTCTGCTAATGTTTTAATAACGGCTTCTTCTAAAAATCGCAGATATTTGTGAATGTCAGTAAAAAAATGGTCCAAATCCAAAATCGGATAAGCAACTAGTTGTCCAGGACCATGGTAAGTGATGTCACCACCCCTATTTATTTTATAATAAGTTGCTCCTCTGGCTTTTAATGAGTTTTCATTTAATAATAGGTGCGTTTCTTTTCCACTTTTTCCCAATGTGAATACATGCGGGTGTTCACAAAATAGCAAGTAATTACTGGTTGTTCTTTTGTTGTTCTCATCTCTTCGATTGTCCATTTTAAGGGCAATGGTATCATCGAAAAGTCGCGTTTGATAATCCCAAGCTTCTTTAAAATCAATTAGTCCAAGGTCTTCGTATATGACTTTTGGAGTCATTGAATTAAATGTCTTTAGCCAATTCTGATTTAAGGTGGTCTATGACTTTGACCTCAATGTTGTCAACATTTCTTAACTCTGATAAATAAACTGAAATCCAATCACCTAATAATATAAAATACAAAGCTCTTTCTATGTTTGAATTTCCTTTCGAATAACACTCAATATAAGTAGAGGTATATTTTTGAATAACTGATTTTTGAATGTCCATTCTTGTCTGTGTGCGAGAGTAATCCGTTTCATTTCTGAAAACAATAACAGCTTTTTCTTCATTTCCTCCAGCCCATCCAACTAGCTCGTTGTGGTTCATTTCAGGTAAAGCATGATGCCAACATAAAACTTTAGCATTTTCGTTTAGTTGTTGTCGAAATCTAACCGCAACTCCTTCGAAGTTTGCTTCACTATATATTACTGTTGTTTTGTTTGAAATTGCTTCAGTAATATCTTTTGCTTCAGCCTTAATGTTATCAATTTCTGAATTCAATAATTCAATTGCATTCTGAATTTTTAGAATAAAATCATTTTGAATTAAATTGTAATGATTTAATAAAAAAAACTGTTGTGTCAATGAATATGATAGCATCGCTCTGGGCGATTTCCCAAAAGGAATAATTATATGGTTGTAATTATTACTAATTGCTATATCAAGCATTTTTCCGCCAGATGTAATACAAGCGATTTCCGCACCTTTTTCTGTAGCTATGGACAGCGCAGCTAAAGTTTCTTCCGTATTGCCTGAAAAGCTACTGGCAATAACTAATGTATTTTCGTTTACAAAATGAGGGAGGTGGTAATCATTATTAATAATGATGGGGATTTCGATATTATTGGCAACCAGCTGCGCAACAATTTTACCGCCAATTCCAGATCCTCCAAGACCTGTTATTACGACGTTTCTAAGTTCTTTGTCACAAGCCGATAGATTGGCATTCTTTCCTATGTGGATTGCTTCTGTGAGTTGTGTGGTAAATAAGGCAACTAATTCTTTCATTATTAATGAATTTTAAGAATGCGAATTTAAGTATTATTCCTAAATTTTTACTTTTTTTTAAGGATTGCAATAAAATAATTAATTTTGCATGCCATATTAATTAAGAAAACTATGAGTTTAAACCTTTCTGAACAGGAACAATTGAGAAGAGAATCGTTGCAAAAATTTCGAGATCTAGGTATTGACCCTTATCCTGCAGCGCTTTATCCGGTTAATACTTTGTCGAATGACATCGAAGCAAATTTTGAGGAAGGGAAAAAGGTGATTGTTGCGGGTAGGTTAATGAGTAGAAGAATTATGGGTAAAGCTTCGTTTGCTGAAGCTCAAGATGCTGAAGGAAGGATGCAATTGTACTTTAACCGCGATGAGATTTGTGAAGGAGAGGACAAAACGTTGTACAATACTGTTTTTAAAAAGTTGCTGGATATAGGAGATTTTATTGGAGTTGAAGGAGATCTGTTTACCACCCAAGTAGGTGAGAAGTCAATAAAGGTAAAAAAGTTTGTTTTACTATCTAAATCGTTAAAACCATTGCCTCTTCCAAAAACGGACAATGAAGGCAAAGTGCATGATGCTTTTACGGATCCGGAAATGAGGTACCGCCAGCGGTATGTTGATTTGGTTGTTAATCCACATGTAAAAGAAACATTTATTACGCGAACAAAAGTGATGAATGAAATGCGCAGCTTCTTCAATGATAAAGGATATTTTGAGGTAGAAACACCAATTCTGCAACCAATCCCTGGTGTAGCTGCGGCTCGTCCATTTATTACTCATCATAATGCATTGGATATGCCATTGTATTTGAGAATTGCAAATGAGCTTTATTTAAAGAGGTTGATAGTTGGCGGTTTTGATGGTGTTTATGAATTTGCAAAAGATTTTAGAAATGAGGGAATGGATAGGACCCATAACCCTGAGTTTACAGTAATGGAAATTTACGTAGCATATAAAGACTACAACTGGATGATGGACTTTACCGAGGAGATGTTGGAAAGAGTTGCATTATCTGTTCATGGTACAACAGATTTGAATGTCGGCAGCAATGAAATTAGTTTCAAAAGACCATTTAAAAGAATCTCAATGACTGATTCGATAAAAGAATTTACTGGTTTTGATATTACGGGTAAATCTGTTGACGAATTAGGTTTTTGGTGCAAAAACAATGGAATCGAAGTAGATGATTCTATGGGGAAAGGAAAGTTGATTGATGAGATATTTGGTGAAAAATGTGAGGGGAATTATATTCAGCCAACTTTTATTACTGATTACCCAAAGGAAATGTCTCCCTTGTGTAAAGCGCATCGGGATAATCCAGAGTTGACAGAGCGTTTCGAATTAATGGTAAATGGAAAAGAAATTGCAAATGCTTATACCGAGTTAAATGACCCCATTGATCAAAGAGAACGTTTCGAAGAACAAATGAAATTATCTGCGAAGGGAGATGATGAGGCAATGTTTATTGACCAAGATTTTTTAAGAGCATTGGAATATGGAATGCCTCCAACCTCAGGAATGGGCATCGGAATTGATAGGCTAGTGATGTTAATGACGAATCAAAGTTCAATTCAAGAAGTATTATTTTTTCCTCAGATGAAATTAGAAACGTTTAGTGCTGAAGAAAATTTAGGTCCAGAATTAAATGAAAACGAACAATTAATTTTTGATATTCTTTCTAAAGAAAGCCCTATGGAACTGAGCGTTTTAAAAGGTGCTGCAGGGCTTTCAAATAAGCAATGGGATAAAGGGATTAAAGGATTAGCTAAACATGGTTTAACAAAAGTTATAAAGACAGATGATTCTTTGACGGTTGATTTTGTCTAGCATAATTGTTTCTGTGGCTAAATATGATTTATTACGAATAAAAAAAGGCGACTCATGAGTCGCCTTTTACACTTTAAGTAATTTGAATATTATTTATCAAAAGCATCTTTAATTTTGTCGACAAAGTTCAATTCTTCCCATGGGAATAATTTAACGTCCATAGAAACTTTCTTTCCTTCTGGCGAAGCATATTCTTTAGTAACAACCTCCGTTTTTCTTCCCATGTGACCGTAAGCAGCCGTTTCTCTGTAAATAGGAGAGCGCAAGTTGAAACGAGTTTCAATTGCGTAAGGACGCATGTCAAAAATAGTAGCTAATTTCTCTGCAATTTCGCCGTCTGTTAAATCAACTTTAGAACTTCCGTAAGTATTTACATATAGCCCCATTGGTTCAGCAACACCAATTGCATAAGCCACTTGTACTAAAGCTTCATCAGCAACGCCTGCTGCAACTAGGTTTTTAGCTACGTGACGAGTTGCGTAAGCTGCAGACCTATCCACTTTACTTGGGTCTTTTCCAGAAAAAGCTCCACCACCATGAGCACCTTTGCCTCCGTAGGTATCAACGATGATTTTACGACCTGTTAATCCAGTATCTCCATGGGGTCCTCCAATTACAAAAATTCCAGTAGGGTTAATATGATATGTAATTTGATCGTTAAATAAAGCTTGAATTTCAGCTGGGAATAGTTTTTTAACTCTAGGAATAAGAATGTTTACGATATCTTCATTAATTTTCTTCAACATGTTTTGTTCAGTGTCGAAGTCATCATGTTGTGTTGAGACAACAATTGCATCAATTCTAACAGGTTTGTTATTGTTATCGTATTCAATTGTTACTTGAGATTTAGAATCTGGACGTAAATACGTTATTTCCTTGTTTTCTCTTCTCAATTCAGCTAATTCTTTTAAAAG
>JAQWQH010000087.1 GCA_029244805.1 Flavobacteriales bacterium | reverse complement strand
GTCCAAGATAAGCCCATGTTACGAGCCACTCTTATAGCTGGATTAGTAGACCCAAACCCTCGCTTGAAAGCTTCCATCGCTGACATCATCAACAAGTTATCAGTCTTTCTGCGCCGCTGCTCCGATGCAATTTTACGCTCCATTCACAGGTGCGGCAATTGGAGAATTTTTTAGAGATACTGGTGAGCCAGCATTGATTGTTTATGATGATTTATCAAAACAAGCTGTTGCATACCGTGAGGTTTCGCTTTTACTTAGAAGACCTCCGGGACGAGAAGCATACCCTGGAGATGTATTTTACCTACACTCAAGGTTGTTGGAAAGAGCTGCAAAAGTAAACTCTTCTGATACCATTGCTGCGCAAATGAATGATCTGCCAGAATCAATTAAACACCTGGTTAAAGGTGGAGGTTCTCTTACTGCACTTCCGATTATCGAAACGCAAGCAGGTGATGTTTCTGCTTATATTCCTACTAATGTAATTTCTATTACAGACGGACAAATTTTCTTAGAGGCTAACTTATTTAACTCCGTAGTTCGTCCAGCGATTAACGTAGGTATTTCTGTATCTCGTGTAGGTGGAAACGCCCAAATTAAATCGATGAAGAAAATTGCTGGAACCTTAAAGTTAGATCAAGCTCAATATAGGGAACTTGAAGCATTTGCTAAATTTGGTTCTGATTTAGATGCTGCGACAATGGCGGTCCTTGCAAAAGGGGCTAGAAACGTTGAAATGTTGAAGCAAGGAGAGGGAGCTCCTGTGCCTGTAGAGGAGCAAGTAGCGATTATCTATTGTGGAACTAAGGGACTGATGAACAGTATTCCTGTAAATAAGGTAAGGGAATTTGAAGAAGAATTTCTTAGCTACATGAGAAATAGTCATGCGGGTGAATTAGCAGAATTAAAAGCCGGAAAACTTTCTGATAACGCAACCTCAGCTATTGAAAAGGTAGCAGCTGATTTATCTGCTAAATATAGTGTAGAGGTATAAAATTAACATTTGAACTGCAGTTTCATATGGCGAACTTAAAAGAAATACGAAATAGAATAACTTCTGTAAACTCAACAATGCAGATTACGTCTGCCATGAAAATGGTGTCGGCTGCAAAATTGAAACGTGCGCAAGACGCAATTACCCAAATGCGTCCATATGCCCAAAAGCTACAGGAAATTCTTGGAAATTTAACCTCTTCATTGGACACCAGCGACAATGCTTACGCACAAGAGCGTGATTTAAAAAACGTTCTTGTTGTTGGTATTAACTCAAATCGTGGACTTTGCGGTGGTTTTAACAACAATATTTCAAAAAAAGTAAAACTCATTGCTGCCGAGCACAAAGACAGCAATGTTGCTATTCTTCCAATTGGAAGAAAAATGGCTGACGCAATAAAGAATACCGACTTTGTGATAAAGGGATCATTGTTTCCAAGGGACACAGACACTCTTTGGAATAATTTATCTTTTGAAAGTGTTTCTGAGGTTGCACAAAACCTAATGGATCGTTTTACAGAAGGAGATTTAGACAAGATCATTATTGTTTACAACGCGTTTAAAAATGCAGGTGTGCAAGTTGTTACTACAGAACAGTTTTTGCCAATTGTTCCAGCAAAACAAGACGAAAAAAATAATTCAAATGATTATATTTTTGAACCGTCAAAAGAGGAAATTGTAAATAATTTAATTCCAAATTCATTAAAAACTCAGTTGTACAAAGCAATGCTTGATTCCTTTGCTTCCGAGCATGGAGCAAGAATGACAGCCATGCACAAGGCTACCGACAATGCAACTGACCTTAAAAAAGAACTTCAATTGTTTTATAACAAAGCAAGGCAAACTGCCATAACTAATGAGATTTTAGAAATCGTTGGTGGTGCTGAAGCATTAAATGATTAATGTCTTTCGACATTAACCGGTATTTTCATTTCTATCTACTAAGTGTTATTGGACCGGCATGGTCGTAAATCTTTCCGTCAATGCCGCGAGCGCTTATTAAATAAAAATATGTGCCCGTAGGAATATTTTCACCGAATTTGTTCTTACCGTCCCAAGAGTTTTCGATTGACTGGGATTCAAATATCACATGCCCATCACGATTAAAAACTTGAATTTGGAAAGTGTCGAGGTTTTTACCCTTGACTGTGCACAAGTCATTTACCCCATCCCCGTTGGGAGTAAAAATATTTGGTAAGACAGTGATTGCGCTATTGGCTTCGACTTCGATAACGCGATAATCCTTCTTTTCTTCGCCGTTTTGGTCAGTTACAACAAGTTCGATTGTATAGGTTCCATAATCATTGAATGTATGAGAGGGACTAGAATCCTCACTAGATGTTCCATCTCCAAAATTCCAGCGAACACTTCCACGTGTTGCTGAGTTTGAAAAATAAACGTCTAATGGAGCATACCCACCCACAGGAGAAGCAATGATTGTTGCGATTAGCTCGTCTTCTTGGGGTTGAATTATAGTAATTTTGTTTTCCTCGATTGATTCCTTCTCCAACTTGGGTGTTTGTGCCGTCGGTTGTAACCGATCTAGTCTACTTTTAGGAGTTAAAAATGAATTGACTACAGAGCTTGGAGCCGTCGCAGAGTTCTTGATTTTAGCACTGTTTGAGGATACAACTATGTAAGTTTCGGCTTTTGCTGTTGTTACCAAAGGGTCATTAGAATCAACTGGTGTATTCTTTAAAATATTACTTAAAACCAATTCGTCGTCACTCGTAACTTGTTGATTCGTCTCATCGAATATTTCCACCGGCGCCGCTAGAGCTTCTTTCTTTAATGTGTTTGTTTGTTTGCTTGGGTTCATTACTAAAAATGTGCCTATTATACAGAATAAACCTGTGCTAATAGCAACACCAACTGTGGAAAAAAGTTTCCCTACGAGCAGATTAACGGAAGTTGTTGAAGCGCTGGTTGCCGCCATGGAAGAAGATATATTTGACCACATAACATCGTTAACAGGAGCCTCAAAACTTCCTAGTTTCGATTTAAATAAATCTTCTATGTTATTTTCAACGCTCATTCTTTGTCCAATTCTGTTATTTTTTGACGTAACATTGCTTTTGCTCTTGAAAATTGGGATTTAGAAGTACTAACGGTAACGTTCATTTTTTTTGCTATTTCCTTGTGCGAGTAACCTTCAATTGCGTACAAATTAAATACCGTTTTATAACCCAACGGTAAAGTTTGTAGCAACTTCATTAAATCTTCTGCAACCAGTGTTTCAAAAATAAAATCACTCGATTTTAATGCGAATGCGACGTCATCAATTTGTGCTTGGTGTTTTAGATTTTTATTCTTTCGAATAGCATCTAAGGCTGTATTAACAAATATTCGTCGAACCCATCCTTCAAAAGAACCTGTTCCAGAGTATGCCCCCAATTTATCAAAGACCTTAACAAACCCATCCTGCATCACGTCCTGCGCCTCCTCTGCGTTCGTCATGTATCGCAGACAGACACCCATCATCTTGGGTCCAAGCTTATTGTATAAGGTTCTTTGAGCAAGCGGATTGTTTTCTAAACACCCCTTAATCATTTGTTCCTCAGACATATTTCGCTTATCTACTTCCATAGACCTTGTTCTGTAAAAAAAGGTTGCATCCGTTGCGTATTTATGCTTATTCCATTGTAAATATCTCTATTAAAGGCAGAAAAACCCAACATTATTAGATATATATATTAATTACTATTTTTGGGAACTGGCGAAACTTGAAAAGATATTATGAATAAGTTTTACACCCTGTTTGTTTGTTTAATATTAATACTTTCATGTTCCGATCAGCCTGAACCTCATGCGCAATTAAACAGGGGGGGTGGATATAGCAAGTACCTTGTAGCTCAGGGTCAATGGCTTGGTAAACTGAATAATAATGAAAATAAAAAAATTCCTTTTAATTTTGAAGTAACGAAAGACTCTATTTTTATAATTAATTCAGAAGAAAGAATTGGAGCTAAAATAAGCATTTACAAAGACTCCTTGCGCGTTAAAATACCCGTTTTTGATTCAGAGTTACGATTTATCAAGACAAAGGATGGTTTAAGGGGATATTGGCACAACAATACAAAAACAAATCAAAAGCTTCTGTTTCATGCTTTTTTAAATCAAAAAGGGCAGAAAAACAGGTTTGATGTCGATAAAAACAACATCTATAGTTTGTACGGAGGAAATTGGGAAACAACTTTCAGTAAAGGAACTAAAAATGAATATAAGTCGCTGGCCATATTTCATCAAGAGGGGGAATTTGCAACTGGGACTTTTATTACAGAAACCGGAGATTACCGTTATTTACAGGGAAATGTATGTAATGATTCTATTTTTTTGTCTTGTTTTGATGGAGCGCATGCATTCTTATTTGAAGGTAGCTTAATTGATAATGTAATACACGGGGTGTTCTATTCGGGCTTGCAATGGAGTGAACCGTGGGTTTCGTTTAAAAATGATTCGTTTGCTCTGACGAACCCATATATGTTAACCCAAAAAGTGGAGAGAGAAAGGCTCGAGTTTACCTTTCCTAATATTGATGGAGAAAACCTTTCTTACCCCGACAATCGTTTCCATAATAAAGTTGTAATAATTCAACTTTTTGGGTCGTGGTGCCCCAACTGTGTCGATGAAACAAAGTTTCTTGCGGGATTATATGACCGATATCAAGATAGGGGGTTGGAGATTATAGGCCTAGCTTTTGAATCGCCTAAAAAGTTAAGTGACAAAATTGCAAGAGTAAAAGACTTAAAATCACATACAGGAAGTAAGTATGAATTTTTAATTGCGGGCAATGCAAGCAAAAAAGAAGCACAAAACGCACTACCGTGGCTTAATGAGGTCTCATCATTTCCAACAACAATATTTGTAGATAAAAAGGGGCACATTCGGAAAATCCATACCGGTTTTTATGGGCCGGGAACTGGAGAACATTATGCTAAATACACGGCTGAAGTAGACGCATTAATTGAAGGCTTATTGAACGAATAATATTCTGTTTCGTATCTTTGAATATAAATTAAGTGTATGCCAGTAATTAAAAACGCTTTAGCGCGCTACAGAGTAATTGACAGGAGCCTAAGAAACGAATACAATCCCTTCCCATCAAAAGCTGCTTTGCGATCGGCTTGTGAAGAAGAGTTGTTTGGGACAACTTTAGGGGGGAATATTTGCGCCTCTACCATTGAGAAAGACTTGTTTGCCATGCGATTAGAACATGATGCACCAATTAAATACAGTAAACTAGAAAAAGGCTATTACTACGAAGACAAGGGTTACTCAATAGATGAAGTTACTCTTACAGAAAAAAACATTAAAGCAATTAAAATTGCAACGAACCTACTTTCTCAATTCAAAAACACTGAGATCTTCAGTCAGTTCGAATTTGCAATAGATAAGATTATTGATCGCGTAAACATTTCTTCCAATGTTCAAGATACAGCTATAGAGGAATACGTCCAGTTCGAAACTGTTGAGCGAGTAGGAGGAAGTGAGTTTTTAGAGCCTCTTTTAACAGCGATTAAGAATAAAAATAAAGTTCAATTTGAACATAAGGGATTTTCCAGTGAGGCAGCTAAAACAAGAAGAATACACCCATACCTTTTGAAAGAATATAGAAACCGATGGTACCTTGTTGGTAAGAGCGAACTTAAAGAAAAGGTAATTACTTTTGGTTTGGACAGGATAAGAAACCTGACTATATTGACAGACACGTATAAAAAAAGCAACTCATTTAGCCCCGATAGGTTTTTTAAATATTCTATTGGAATTACCGCAGACCACGGAAGTCCTTCAAAAATAATTATCGAAGTGGGGGGGTTGTTGTCAAAATATATTCTTTCTCAGCCCCTGCACATGTCGCAAAAATACCTGGGGGAGAAAAATAACACTCATTCATTTTCATATTTTCTTCTTCCCACCTATGAATTGAAAATGCAAATTTTAGGTTTTGGGAAAGAAGTTAAGGTCATAGAACCCAAAGAGCTAAGGGACGAGATAAGAGAAGTTGCTCGGTCTGTATTAGCTTTGTATAAGTAGGTCAATTAATAAATTCAATTACTTTTGCCTTCACTAAACTGTTTTAACCAAACAAAATGCGCCTTTTCTTTTTTATATTAATTATTCCTACTTCTTTTTTAGGGCAAATGCTGGATAATAGTGATTGCGCTGCGTTTTCTGGAGAGCCTTTTTTTTATACTGAATTCATTCGTAGTAATAAAATAAAAAGCATAACGGGCGTAGTTTCTACGAAAGCAGACTTACAAGTTATAAAAAGCAAAGGACTTGTTACCAAGTTTTTTTTTGATGATTCAGGTAACCTTTCTAAACAATTCGAATCTTTTTATCGCGGGAAAAAAAAAGACAGTTCGATAACAACCTATCATTATGATGAAAATAAAAATATCACCACAAAGAGAATGAGCGATAGTTATGGGTTCTTTTCCTATAATTACAGCTATAACGACAGAGGTGATGTAGTGAGTAAAAAATACTGTAGAGACGAAAACGCCACAAACAATAAAAACCATTTCAAGCTAAAAAAACAGTACGCCATTGTAAACGAGACCTATTCCTATGTACGCAAGGACTCGACTATGCAGAAAAACGTACACAATAACCACGGGGGAATTTATCAAAAAGAATACTATACGTATGACGAAAATAAGCTGTTGATAAAGTTGGAAAAAAAATTAATTGTAAACCATAAAAAAGCACAAACCACCTTCAGGTATAATGATTTGATGATGGTTTCGGAAATGACAACACAAAAAGATTTGGGGAAAGATGCATATTCAAGGTTTGTATATAAATACGATCATCTGGGTAATCTAGAAGTAATAGATGAGTATAGAAACGAGGAATTAAAAACACATAGCGAAGTGATTTATGATAAAGCCACTCTTTTAATGAAGGCCCTGCTTGTTCAAGAAGTTAATTCAAATTTTATAACAATAACTAAGTTTTCCTATGCGTTTTTTGATTAGGTTCGTCAAAAGACGATTTTCCTCAAAAAACTTGGTTATTACATAATTGTTTCTAATTTTGTTATTAAAGTGTAACCAAATTTAAAAAAATTCAAGATGAAAAAGTTTTTTATGTTATTAGCTGTTGCTGGATTCTTTTCTATGACAACAATTTCTTGTGGTGAAAAAGCTGCTGAAGGAGAAGCAACTGAGGAAGGTGCTGCTGAAGGAGAAGCAGCTGAAGAAAGTCATGATGGTCACGGCCACTAGAACAATCTTTAGTTAAAGTAATTGAAAGCTTACACATATTTGTGTAAGCTTTTTTTTTGCTTTTCTTTGCATTCTTGATGAAGGTTTTAGGTTTTATAGTTCTTGCAGTAATGCTGTTTTCTTGTGTCAATAAGAAAGAGAAAAAGAGTGTGTTGAACCCAAATAACGGTGTAGAGATCTATATAAGCGACTCTGCTTACAAACAACTTAAACTATATAGAAATACCGCGCTAGAAAACGGTGTTATAGATAAAAGCGTAAAAAAGTATGTTCGTGCAACTTTAACTTATAAAGGTAAAGAGGTACCTGTTAAACTGAGGTTGAAAGGTGATTGGACCGACCACTTAAAAGGTGAAAAATGGTCCTTTAGAATAAAGGTTGCTGGAGATAATGCGTTTCTTGGTTTAAAAAGCTTTTCTATTCAAAGTCCACACACCCGCTCATTTTTGCATGAATGGTTTATGCATCAAATATATTTACGAGAAGGCGTTTTAACGACCCGATATGACTTTGTTCCGATCGTAATAAATGGCAAACCTATGGGTGTTTATGCGCTTGAAGAACACTTCGACAAACAGCTGGTGGAAGCTAAAAACAGAAGAGAAGGCCCTATATTAAAGTTTAATGAAGAAGGTATTTGGGAAACTAGGGTAGGAGAACCAGATGGGTACCACTCTTTACCTTATTTCGGAGCTGCGGAAGTAGTTCCTTTTAAAAAAAACAGAACAATGAAAAGCCTTGTTTTAAAGCAATATTTCAAAACCGCGCAAAGCTTGTTGCTTCGCTACAAAGCATTTGATAAAAATATTGAGGAAATATTCGACCTTGATAAAATGGCTAAATTCTACGCTTTAACCGATTTAGCAAACACCGATCACCCTTTAATATGGCACAACCTTAGGTTTTATTACAACCCCGTTTCTAAAAAATTAGAGCCAATAGCATATGATTGCTATCCTGAAAAGATAGAGATGAGTGCAAATCAACCTATATATGGGTATAGCAAAGACAAGGTTTTGTTTCCAGATTTTAGTTACATCCATTACAACCTTTTCAATAACGCTTCTTTTAAATCGCTATATTCTATGTACCTCCAGCGGTATTCTGAAACCAACTACCTCAACGAGGTTTTTAGCCAACTAGACTCTTCTCTAAACTCAATTGTAGTCCTTTTAGCAAATGAATATCCTGACTCTAAGTTTGACAGGTCTTTTTACTATACTAATATCAAAAGCATACAAAAGATCCTTCCTGAATTTATAAAATCAAACGTACAATATGAATTGCAAAGCTATGGTTTTGAAGACTTTTCTAACACAAAAAAATATTACTACCATACGGGGTTAAAAGCATACTCTAGCCCCTATCAAGATTCTATAACAAATCTTGTTCAATTAAAAAATTTCCATTCTACCCCTATAACAGTTATCGGTTATGGATTACAACAAAAGAAAGATTCAATAATAATAATGAATTCTCCACTGAAAATTGAGGCGCTAAGCGAAAATAAAACACTCTATAAACTCAAGCTTCCTAAGTCTGCAAAAACCATTTTCTTCGTAGCCGAAAACAGACTAGACACCCTTAAGTTATCAATAAGTAAATGGGCGTTTGATAAAACGTTAATTGATCCTATCGAAAACATAAATAGTGAAAGCCTTTTTGAACGGGATTTTATAAAAATAAATACTATATCTAAAGAGGTTGTTGTAACAAAAGGAAAACACGTTGTTTCCAGTGACTTAATAGTGCCGGAGGGTTGGGTGTTTGTTCTAGAGGCGGGAAGCGACTTAGACCTTGTTAACAATGCAGCGATTATTAGCTACTCTCCTGTTCGTGCCGAAGGAACAGCGTCTAATAATGTTTTTATTCACTCTTCAGACAGCACTGGTCAAGGCTTTACAGTGATTGGTAATTATGATAACTCGCTACTGCAGTATGTTGGGTTTAAAAATTTAAACACGTTACATAAGTTTGGCTGGTTTTTAACGGGTGCTGTTACGTTTTATGAAAGCAATGTAATTATTGAAAACTGCACCTTTGAACACAGCTTATGCGAAGATGCGGTAAATCTCGTTCAATCTAACTTTACTTTTTCCAACTCTTCTGTTCAAAACACCTACTCCGATGGTTTGGATTCTGACTTTAGTTTCGGTACAATTTTGAACTCATCATTTATAAATACAGGTAATGATTGTATTGATTTATCAGGAAGCACTGTTGATATAAAAAGGTGTAATATTGTTAATTCCGGAGATAAAGGCATCTCTGGAGGAGAAAACTCATTAGTGAAAGTAAATGATACAAATATTAATAGCGCAAAAATTGCTGTTGCTTCTAAGGACCTGTCATCAGTATTCATTAGCAGTACAGAAATAACAAATGTGAATTACGTATATGTTGCATTTCAAAAAAAGGCTGAACATGGCCCAGCTAAAATTATTATTACAAATACTGCGGAGGGTATTATAAACCAGAAAAACCTCATCGATCGCGGATCAATGCTAATACATAATAGAGGTGGCGGGACAGCAGACACGATTATAGGAGAGACAAAAATAAATGTTGATTTATTATATAGTGATTTTAAATAGGCTTATTAATGTTGTTATTTAAAAATAGTTATTTATTGATTATCCTTATTGGGTTCGTTTCAAGTTGCTCAGAGGGTATAAAAAAAAATGAACTTATAAATGGAACCTATCCAACCGCAATTGAACAAGCCGTTGAAGAAATAGAAGAACTTCTTTCGCTTGTTAATAAGAATCTCTTGGTTTTAGATAGCACACAAATAGATCCGATTATTAACCTTCACGGCTTAGAATGCATGGCAAATACGTGTAGAGGTGAGGTGATGTTTGGGGGTATTGTTCTTAAAAAGATTTTTAAATGTAACAACGGAACTATAAATACCGTCCACTATGACCTTTATTACGATTCATTAACTCCGGGTCTAGAGAAAGATATACAAAACGCCATAAACCTGATAGACGTAAAATTCGGAATTCATAACTCAATATACAATAGTGGCACCATGAAAACTTATTCGTGGATATTTCATAGAAACATAATCGATTTAGAATCATTTAATAATGGATTCACACTTACCATTAGAAAAAGTCGAAGGGCAGAACAGCGAACAGAAACTGCCTTAGTGCTGCCAAAACACCTTCAGTTAACTGAAAAATTAATTCACTATCTATATGATGATTCTCTAAGTTTGGGGCTTTCAACAATAGCGCACGTCCAAAACCTTTTCCCAGCTGATTTTAAGGGTAAATCCGACGCCTTAGCGTTTAGTGAAACATACAATAACACTATATTGTTAAGCGGTATGTTTTTGTTTAAGGAAGAAAGGTTGTCTGGTGTTTACTTTGATTATGTTTATTCAGATACAACATCTAAGGAAACTTTAACAAACACGAAAACTGTAAAGTCTATGATTACGACCTTATATCAGGAACCGTCCAGCGTTGCCACCGTTCCTTTATCGACATCATATAGGTGGAGCAATAGCCCCATTGTGTTGGAGATGTATAGTGACGGTTTCTCTGTTTTTCTTGAACGAAATAGTTTATAATGTCCTTTTAACCACTTCGTCTAAGCAGATTTTAAACCATTCAGTATATTTTTCTGGGCATTGATTAACTTCCTCTAAAACCACTTGAACAGGGAGGTAAATATATGCGTTAACCTCCTCTTTATTAAAACATACCTCTCCTTCGAACTTACCTATAAAAACATGGTCAAATTCATGCTCTATTAAACCTTTGTCTAAGTTTTTTTTGTAAATAAAATCAAATGCTTTTTCTATTTCACAATCAAAACCCATCTCCTCTTGCAATCTTCTGTGAGCAGCCTCTATTGTTGTTTCCCCGTCTCTTGGGTGGCTGCAACAAGTGTTTGTCCATAAACCACCTGAGTGATATTTTGAAAATGCGCGTTGCTGTAATAGCATTTCTCCATTATTATTAAAAATAAATACTGAAAACGCTCTGTGTAAAACACCTTTCTCGTGAGCTTCCATTTTTTCCATCGTTCCCAATGGATTATCTTTTTCATCTACCAATACAACTCTTTCCATTCTTAATCTGTTCCGTTCATTCTTAATCGCTGGTCTCTGTTAGCAATTTCCCAGGCAGTAAAAAAAACCATTTTTGTAGTTCTTTGCACCTTATTAAAATTAATTTTATCCACATCATCCGTTGGTTTATGGTAATCTTTGTGAACTCCACTGAAATAAAAAATTACCGGAATGCCGTTTTTAGCAAAGTTATAGTGGTCTGAGCGATAATAAAATTGGTTTGGGTCTGTTCTTTTATTGAAGGTATAGTCTATATCGTAATTTATGTATTTTTTATTTATCTTTTCACTGATCACATGAAGGTCCATACTAATTCGATCCGCACCAATTAAATAAATGTAGTTGTCATTATCGTGCTCATCGTCTCGCCTGCCAATCATATCAATGTTTAGGTCAACCACCGTTTTTTCTATGCTATATACAGGGTTTTCTGTGTAATATTTAGAACCCCAAAGGCCCTTTTCTTCTCCTGAAACTGTCATAAACAAAATACTTCTACGCGGTCCGTTTCCATCATTTTTTGCTTTTTGAAAAGCCTCAGCTAACTCAATAACGCTTACTGTTCCAGATCCATCATCATCTGCTCCGTTACACACCTCTCCATTGTCATACCCTAAATGATCATAATGCGCCGTAATAACAACAAGCTCGTCCTTTAAATCAGTTCCTTCAATATACCCTAAAACATTGTCGGAAGTAAGCTTCTCTTGAATATCTATTTCAATTGAAATTTTCGACTCACTAATTTTTGATAAAAATGTTTTAGCCGTACTTTCAGAAATATAAATATTAGGTATTAGGTCAGCTTTTCTTTTTCCTGGATCATGCATTTGCATATTAGGGTTTTCAATAATAAATCCGATTCTTTCGGACTCTTCAGTAAAGTTTTTATCTATGGTAATTACTCCTATTGCGCCCTTTTCTTTTGCTAACTCGGCTTTTTTTCTCCAACTATCCCAGTTTTCTTCTAGGTTAATTGAACTAGGGACTCCTTCATTAATAACAATGATTTTGTTTTTAACGTTTATATTGGAATAATCAGAATATATATCCTCTTCAATACCAAAGCCAGCAAAAACTAATTGTTTGTCTACTAAAGATGTGTCTTTGATATTTCCCTTATAATAAAACTGTTTTAATAAGTTCCATTTATATCCATTCAGAGTTATAAATATATTAGCAGCGTTCTTTGTGTCCACTCCAAATGTTTGAAGAAAAGATCCATTTTTTGCGCCTGGCTCTACCCCAATTTCTTTAAATCTTTCTAGTATATATTTAGCGGCTTTTTTCTGTCCTGAACGAGCTGTTTCTCTTCCTTCGTATTCATCAGAAGCAAGAATGGAAAGATCTTTATATAAGTCCTTAATTAAAATAGAAGATGCATATTTCGCGGCAATAGAGTCTGTCAAGGCCTCTAATTTCAAATCGCTTAGGTTGTTGTTGTTTTTCGTTAGGGTACAACTAACAAGAGTAAATATTAATAAAGTTGCCAGATACTTCATGGTTATATACAAGCTATTTTATCTACTCTTTTTTGATGTCTTCCGCCTTCAAATTCTGTATTGAAAAAAACATCCACTATATTCAGGGCGTTTTCCACACTAATAAACCGAGCAGGTAATGAAACTATATTTGCGTCATTGTGCTGTCTTGCAAGTTCAGCAATTTCTGTTTTCCAACTTAAGGCTGCCCTAATATTAGGATGTTTATTTGCTGCCATGCTTATACCGTTGCCACTTCCGCAAATTAACACCCCAAACTTATTTTCATTATTTTCTATGCTAGCGCATACTGGATGAGCATAATCGGGATAATCTATACTATCCTCTGAATAACATCCAAAATCTTCCACTTGATGTCCCTTGTCTGTTAAAAAAGCTATTATTGCTTTTTTTAACTCATAACCTGCGTGATCTGCCCCAATTGCTATATTCATAATATTTTATTTAGTTTTTATTTGTGTTAACCTACTTTATTAATATCCTGTTAATAACCTGTTGATTAATCTATATAAACTTTATTAGGATTACAAAAATTAAATTTTCATTGATATTAATTTTATATATACCAAATAACTTAACAGGTTTTTTGTAACTAAAAATTAACAGTTTTTGTTTAGTTATCATTACAAAAATGGTATAAAAGTTTTAACCACTTATCTATATAAAACCTATTTTTCATTTTGTTAATAACATATTACTTACCTTTATAGTAAAGATATTCAAATAATAAATACTGTTAATTAAATGTTATTAACTACTGATAAAATATAAAACCTATTTTTTTGCATACAATTTACACACAGAATAAACACTCTAATAATAATAGTAAATTATTAAATTTCAATCTTTTTTATTTATTAATAATATACTTTGTTCATTTCTCTTTCTTCAATGATTTAAAAATTTTGGCTCAAGAAGTAAATCCAAACGGATATAATGTATTTTATTTTCAAAATGGAAATATTAGTAGTGAAGGAATATTGAAAGATGGAAAACCTACATCTTATTGGAAAACTTATTATGATAATGGTCAAATCAAATCTGAAGGTAACCGTAAAATTTTTTTGCTTGATAGTGTTTGGAAATTTTATAGTAATACGGGGTATTTGATAGATGAAATAACCTATAAGGAAAATAGAAAAGATGGGTTTTCTAAATTTTTTGATAAACTGGGATGTTTAAAAGGTATATCCAATTATAGTGAAAATGTAAAATTCGGAGAAGAAAAACTTTTTTATAACTCTGGAAGAATAAAAAATATTAATAATTATTTACAGAATAAAAAACATGGATTTTGTTATGAACTAGACAGCTTGGGAAGAGTTATTACAATAAGCGAGTATGTTGGAGGATTTTTAAGGAGTGAGGAAAAAATAAATAGACTTGATGAAGAACAAAAAAAACATGGTATATGGAAAGAGTTTCATGAAAATGGAAAGATAAAATGGGAAGGAGATTTTAAGCATGGAATATTGAATGGAATAGTTAGAGAATATAATAAGAAAGGGGGATTGAAAACAATGCAAATGTTTAATAATGGTTTATTAAATAAAGACGCAAAGGAAATTAAATTTTTTGAATTAAGTAAGGAGATTAGGTCAGATGGATCGTATTTGATTGGGGGGTATGCGGATCAAATGAAGCAAGGCATCTTTAGAGAATACGATTCTGCAGGTATGTTAATTAATTCTTATCAGTACAGAAATAGTATTAAAATGGCTGAGGGTATATTGGATTCCACAGGTTTAGAGCATGGAGATTGGAAATATTTGTTTTCTAACGGTTCAATTAAAGCAACAGGTTCATTTAACCATGGAAGAAAAGTAGGTTTATGGATATATTATTATTTGAATGGAGAGATTGAGCAAAAAGGTTTATATGTTAATGGTTTAGCACATGGAGAATGGAACTGGTGGTATACTAATAAGCAATTGCGCAGAAAGGAGTATTTTCAATATGGGAAAGAGAATGGTGAATCGATTGAATATGATACAATTGGAAGTTTAATAACGAAAGGAAATTATGTAGACGGTATTCGAGAAGGCTCTTGGTTTTATAATATAAATGATCACAAAGAAGAAGGAGAGTTTAGAGATGGTTTAAAACACGGTGTTTGGACATATACTTATTATGATGGACAAATCAATTTTAAAGGAGAGTATATTAATGGACTTCCAATGGATAAGCACAGATTTTATTATCCCAATGGTCAGTTAAAATGGGAAGGAAAATATGAAAATGGAGAAAAAGAGGGTGAATGGAAAAAATACAATAAAGAAGGACTACTTATTCTTACCATACAATACAAAAGAGGTGTTGAATATAAAGTTGATGGTTATAAAATAAAACCCGCATTTGAAACTCAATGATAAAAGAATATTTTAACATATTTTTTGGTTCGTTTGGAGATTCAGTTGTACTAGTTAAAAAAGATGATCTTAAAATCGTTGATTTTAACAATAATGCAATGTTATTGCATGGTATTTATTTTAAAGATAAGGAAGAAATAATAGATAAACCATTTAGCATTCTTGAATGGGATGAATTAAAATTAGATACTAAAGAACTAAAATTAATACTTCTAAAAATTAAAGAGAATGGAAAATGTACAGTTTATTTACCGGTTAAAACAATTGAAGAATATGTTTTCACGGGCAAAACTACAATATCCTCACTAACCCATGATGGAATAGATTATTTATTGATAGTAACAGAAAAAAAAATAAACTCGATAAATCACACACATACCTTTTTAGAAAAAGAAAAAACTAATGCAGAGCTGTCAGAAGATACTAATGTACTTACCAGAGAGTTTGTAAATTGTATAATAAACAGTTCGGTGGATATTATTATAGCATCTGATATAAATAATAAAATAAACCATGTAAGCCACTCAGCATCTGCTCAATTTGGATATTCAAAGGAAGAATTTTCAGATATGAAAGTGGTTGATTTGTACAAGGACAAATATGAATATGAATATGTTGAAGAACAAATAAATAGCAACGGTTTTTTTATAGGAAAAATAACAAACAAAAAGAAAAATGGTCAGTTATTCAATACTTATTTATCAGCTTCTCACATAACCGATGATAGTGGAAATATTATCGGAATAATGGGGGTATCTCGGGATATTAAAGAAGTAAAAAAAATAGAAAATGAGATAGTTAATAGCGAAAAAAAATATAGAGAATTGTTTGAAAACTTTTCGGATGCAGTAATAATTGTGGACGAAAATAATATTACGATTGACATTAATGAGGCGGGAAAAAATTTATTTGAAGTGGAGGATAATGTAGCCTACAATTTTTATTCGTTTGTTTCTGACAAAGACAAAAGAATTGTTGCAGAGAAAGCTAAAGAATTGAGGTCAGAAGGAATGGTAAGGAACTTCGAAATTGAAATTATTGCAGCAAAAGGCACTAAAAAGAATATAGAAATATCCAGCAGTGCTTTTTATCAGAATGGAATATTTAAAGGATCTAGGGACGTAATTAGAGATATTTCAGAAAAGAAAAAAAGAGAAACATTATTAATTCAACAATCATCTACAATCCAGTCAATTTTTGAAAATACGAGTAATGTTGTTATTTGGACTCTAGATAGGAAATTTAATATTTCGTCTTTAAATAGTGAATTTATTAGAATTTTTAAAGACAAAATAGGTGAGTCAATACAAGTTGGGGATAATTTTTTTAGTAAAATATCGGATAATTTAAAACCTTATAAACCGGAGTTAATTGGTGATATGAAAAATGCATATAACAGTGCTCAGCTAGGAATTTCTCAAAATTTTGAATCTGTTATTTATGGATTAAACGGTAAACAAATGATTTATGAAACATTTCTTAGTCCGATAAAAATAAAAGGAAAAAATAAATTTGACTTAGCTTGTTTAGCGATCGACTTAACACATAAAAAAGAGATAGAACTAAAACTACGAAAGCTGTTAAATGAAAAAGAAGTGCTATTAAAAGAAGTGCATCACCGTGTTAAAAATAACCTTCAGGTGATCTCTAGTATTCTAAACCTTCAATCATCCTATGTCAAAGATCAAATGACATTAGATATATTAAGAGAAAGTCAAAACAGGATAAAAGCGATGTCTTTTATTCACGAAAGTTTGTATCGATCAGATGACTTTTCTTATGTTAATTTTTCGAGCTACATAAATAGCTTATCTTCTAACCTAGTTCAAACTTATATTATTAAACATGCCAATATTGACTTAGAATTAGATCTAGAAGATGTTAATTTAAATTTAGACCAAGCAATTCCCTGTGGTTTAATAATTAACGAACTGGTATCTAATTCGATTAAGTATGCATTCCCATTTAATAGAAAAGGGAAAATACGAATTGAGTTAATAAAAGAAGGGAATAAAATAAACTTAAAGGTGTCTGATAATGGAGTTGGATTACCGGATAATTTAGATGTAGAAAATACAGATACTCTAGGTCTTCAGTTAGTTTATACACTTGTAAGTCAATTAGATGGAGATATTCAGATGATTACCAAGAAAGGAACAACTTTTTTGTTTAACTTTACAATTCAATATTAATTTAATAGATTTTAATCGTCTTTTATGGGTAAAATAAATGTATTAGTTGTGGAAGATGAAAGTATTGTGTCAAAAGATATTCAATACAGTTTAAAAAAATTAGGATACAATGTTGTTGGTGTTGCAGCTACGGGGCAAAAAGCAATCGATCTTTGTGGGGAAAAATTACCAGACATTATATTAATGGATATTATGCTCAAAGGAGACATAAATGGTATAGAAGCATCTACTAGGATTAAAGAGGCTTATAATATTCCAGTTATTTTTTTAACAGCCTATGCAGACGAAAATACACTTTCTAAAGCAAAAGTTACTGAGCCTTACGCTTACATAATTAAACCATTTAAAGAAATTGACCTTCACACTTCTATTGAAATGGCTTTTTATAAACATAGCAAGGAATTGGAAATACTCAAAGAGCGAGATATGCTCTACAACATAGTAGAAAATAAAGAAAGCAAAGAATTTATTTTTGTTAAGAGCAAATCAAGGCTAATAAAATTAAATACCAAAGACATATTTTTTATCGAAGCTTTGAAAGATTATGTGGTAATTAATACAATAAATAAACGCTACACAATTCATTCGACAATGAAAGATATAGAACGTAAAATGCCTCAAGACTTTTTTTTAAGAGTGCATAGGTCTTACATTGTCAGGTTAGATAAAATTGCGCAAATAGAACAGCCAAATCTTATATTAGAGGAGAACAACAAAATAATTCCAATAGGCGGGTCTTACAAAGAAGAATTGATAAAAAGGATTAATTTGATATAATCGTATACGGAAAAATGTACAACTTTAAAAAACGTCTAAAAGCTAAAAACGCTCTTTTAAAATGTGTTTTTAGCTTTTTTTTGTTTCCCTTCTACTTGTCTTTCTTTGCTCAAACTTGGGAAACTAGTATTTCTAAAGATTTCGAGTTTTCAATTCAAGACAAGTGGGGGGAAAGTGGGTTATATGCGGCTAAATTTGTTATATACAACCATAAAACAGCATTTGTTAAAACAATTGAGGTAGATGATAATAATATTGGAAAGTTGGTTTTTCCGGACGAGTTTAACCAAACAAGAGGAAAATTTAACAAAGACACCATAACATTGTTTGATTGGTATATTGAGGTAAAAAAACAAAAAGTTGCTTTCGGAAAAATTGTTTTTGACCCTAGTCCAAACTCATTGCTTCAACTCTTCAATTATGACTATAGTAATTTTAGTAAAAAAGAATTAATTTGGGGAGATGTTATTGATGGCTTTCAGTGGGTGGATAAAAAAGGGCAAAATATAATAATTAGATCGGCTCTAATGGACTCAAAAATCGGTAGCACACATTTATATACATATCATTTTTTAAAAGCAAGCAAGGAGTTTATTTTAGTAAGAAAACTTACAGATTGTGTAAAAAAGTGTGATTTAGATATGTTTTCTAGCCATAATATTGAATCTATAGAACTAACAGATATTAATAAAGATACCATAGGGGAGATATCTTTTAGTTACACTAATGATTGTGTTTGTTTAGAAGATAGTTTAGCAATATCAACCAAGCTCATGCTGATTACAAAGGGAGAGAAATACGCTATTAGAGGGCTTGTTAATTATAATAAAAATCAACCTTTCTTAGAATATGAAGTAGGAGGAAATCTAGAGAAAAATGACTTATACAGAAGGTTTTTAATTAAAAAATGGAAAAAAATATCAAGTGAAGAAAAGACCATATATAATTAGCGGACCATGCAGTGCTGAGACGGAAGAACAGTTGTTAAATACTGCAAAACAACTGGTTAAGTATAGTGCAATTGATTGTTTAAGAGCAGGAATATGGAAGCCTCGAACTCGACCTAATTCGTTTGAAGGCGTTGGCGAAACAGGATTAAAATGGTTAAAAGAAGTAGGTAATGCAGTCAACCTACCTGTAACAACGGAGGTGGCAAATACCAAGCACGTTGAATTTGCATTAAAAAACAACATAGATATACTTTGGATAGGAGCCAGAACAGTTGCGAACCCTTTTTCTGTTCAAGAAATAGCGAATGCGCTGAAAGGAGTAGACATACCTGTTATGGTAAAAAACCCAGTAAACCCAGACTTACAATTATGGATTGGAGCTATAGAGCGAATCTTTCAAGCAGGAATACATAATATAAAAGCAATTCACAGAGGCTTTTCTAGTTTTGAAAAATCAGCTTATAGGAACATTCCAAAATGGGAGATACCTATAGAGCTTATGAGAATTTTTCCAGAAATCCCAATAATTTGCGATCCAAGCCATATTGGAGGTAATAGGAAAATGATTAAGACAATTGCTCAAAAAGCATTGGACTTGGAAATGGACGGTTTAATGATAGAGAGCCATTTTAACCCAGATGAAGCGTGGAGTGATTCAAAACAACAAATAACTCCGAAAAATCTGCAACAAATATTGTCTAAGCTCGTGGTTCGTGAGCCAAAGGTAAACAACACAACACTTAAAAATAAATTGACAACCTTACGAAACAAAATAGACGGTTTGGACGAAGAAATTATTAATCTATTATCAACCAGAATGAATACTGTAGAAGAAATAGGAAACCACAAAAAAAATAATGATATAACAATTCTACAGGCGGACAGATGGAAAAAAATTATTAATGATAGAAAGAAAATAGCTAGAGAAGCAGGCGTTTCGGAAGAGTTTATCCAAAGAATATTAAAGATAATTCATGAGGAGTCAATAAACATCCAAACCAGTATTTTAAACAGTGAAAAGAACGAATAAAAAGCAATAAAACACTTCCCCCTATGGAAACTTAAAGCATTCCTCTTGATTTTATTTCTAGGTACTTATTGATTGTGTCTACAG
This sequence comes from Flavobacteriales bacterium, assembly GCA_029244805.1. Taxonomy (GTDB): domain Bacteria; phylum Bacteroidota; class Bacteroidia; order Flavobacteriales_D; family Parvicellaceae; genus CALSMU01. The sequence continues at coordinate 9,237 of JAQWQH010000087.1, read as the reverse complement.
ATAGGTTTTCAGGCTTAGTTAGTATACTTTGTATGCCATATTTTCTCAACTCGAAAGCAATTAATTCTTTTTCTAAAGCAAATTTTCCAGCTAAAGTTTTCACGTAAATATCTTTTACGTGATTGCTCTCCATTTTTGCAGCCTTCTTTAATTTAGAATTTTCAAAAAAAACAACAACCAATAAATGTTGCTGGTTAATTTTCCTCAGTAAAGCAAGATTTCTTTTTAAGGCATACATACTTTCAAAATTTGTAAACAACAGTACCATGCTTCGCCCCTTAATGGTGTTTCTAAGGCCAAAATATAAACGTTCATAATTAGACTCCATAAAGTGCGTTTTTTGGCGATAAAGGACATCCATAATTCTTCTTAGCTGCGTTGAGGAGTTTTCTGCGGGAAGCCTAGAGCCTAGCTTATCAGAAAAAGTTACTACGCCCACCTTGTCGTTTTTTTTTAATATGATATTTGAGAGCGATAACGCACAATTAATCGAGTGATCCAACAATGTTAGACTATTGAAAGGCATTCGCATAGACCTGCTTTTGTCAATTACACAATATACTTGTTGAGAGCGTTCGTCTTGATATTGATTTACCATCAACTCTCCTTTTCTACTTGTGGCTTTCCAGTTAACAGATCTAATATCATCTCCCTGCACATACGTTTTTATTTGTTCAAATTCATTGTTGTTTCCAATTCTTCTTATCTTTTTAATTCCTTGGAAAATGGCTGTTTTGGAAAATACTTGCAGCTCATATTTCTTCATTTGTAATATAGAAGGGTACACAGCAACTTCTTGTTTTGAGTTTATCTTAACTCTTCTTTCAACAACCCTTAAAATAGTGGATACATAGATGTTTATGTCATGAAATGCGTAAACACCTCTTTGATTGGGCTGAATTAAATAAATAAATTCTTTTGATTCTCTTGGGTTTAAAAATACCCATTCCTCAAAATCTCTAACTTGCAATTGATACGGCAACTCGTCTATTATTCTTAAACTAACAGGCATATTAAAGGTGCTAATTACCTTTATTCTAACCGTGTTTTTATCCCCTAAAGAAAGCTGTGTATTTACAACCCTTGTTGCACCAACCTTTGACTTATTAAGGAACAGCATAAATAAATCAAGCATTGTTATTGCCATTAGAGCTATGAAGGCAACTTTTGCAATTAGATAGAAAAAAGGAACGCCAAAGCCTATGCAAAAAAGCATAACTACAGCTACCCAATAAAGGAAGAATCTGTTACGCAGGTATAACTGTTTAAAAAAAGTAGTCATGCTTAAGTTATCTAGGGACTTCTACCTTTTGAATTATTTCTTGAATAATTATCGATTCGTCCATTCCCTCCATTTCAGCTTCAGGAGTTAAAATAACCCTATGGTTTAATACATGAAAAGCGATGTATTGTACGTCATCCGGAACTACAAAATCCCTTCCTTTCATGGCCGCAATGGCTTTTGAAGCTTTCATCATAGATAGAGATGCTCTTGGCGAGCCTCCTAAATAGAGTTTACCATGAGTCCTTGTTTCGTGGGTAATATTTGCAATATATGTGACTAAAGAATCGTCTAGCGTAACCTTTTCTATGGAGTTTTGAATCGTTTTCAATTCACTTTTCGAAAACAAACTTTGAATTTTTTCTAAATCTGCATCGTGTTTGTTTCTAAATCGAATTAATATTTCTTTTTCCTCATCAAGAGTTGGATAATGTAAATTAACCTTAAAAATAAAACGATCTAATTGAGCTTCCGGGAGTCTATATGTACCTTCTTGTTCAATTGGGTTTTGTGTTGCGATTACTAAAAATGGAAAACCAAGCTCATACTGCGTTCCGTCATAGGTAATCTGCCTTTCTTCCATTACCTCGAACAATGCTGCCTGGGTTTTTGCAGGAGCCCTGTTAATTTCGTCTATAAGAACGATATTCGTAAAGATAGGTCCCTTTTTAAATATAAACTCACCCGATTTTAAATTATATACCGATGTTCCGATGATGTCAGAAGGCATTAAATCTGGAGTAAACTGAATTCTAGAAAATTCAACAGACAGCAATTTAGATAGCACCTTCGCGGTTAACGTTTTCGCAACACCAGGAACACCTTCTAGCAACACATGTCCCCCACAAAATAAGCCAATCAATAACAAATCAACCATCTCATTTTGCCCAACAAGGAACTTTCCGATCTCTTTTCGAGCTTCCCCAACCTTCGAGTTCAACAAGGATAAATCGACTCTTGGTGCGCCAAACCTTGGATCAATAGGCGAAGTAGGGCCTAAGGATGTTTCTGTCTTGTTTATAGGGTCTTCGAATGTGTTTTCGTCTTTTTCAGGTTGGTTATTATTATCTTCCATAATTATTTTTTTAGTGACAATTTTTGTAAAAATATTCAAGTTTATTATAGAGGCTTATCAGTTCACTTTCTGAGGTCTTCTTGTTCTTTTTTCCTTCATTAAGGATTGTGAAAATATTTTCAATGTATTTTTCTTCAACGCCAGACTTTTGAGCAACTTTAGCTATAAAATCCTCTGTAACCTTAGGAGAAGAAATATAGTAACGCTGTCGCAAAAAAGACAAGAAAATTAACTCCTTGTGCTTAATTAACTTATCGTGTCTCTTTTGTTGAAAGTATAATGTACTTACCGTTTGAACAAACTCTAAGCTCGAGTTTTCATTCAGCTCTACAGCTGGTATTATCCTTTGCCTTCTTTTGCTTTGAAAAATCATGTATAACAAAGCCCCAATTATTAATAAGATAAGAGCAGTAGACAAGGCCGGAACTTTCATTATGTATTGCAAAGGGCTTGATTTTGGATAATTTGATTTGTCCGAACCACCTTGCTTAGAATATGTCGGCTGTGGAACACCTCTGGAAGGGGAAAATTTTCCAAAGTCATGGTGCCAATATATATTTCCTTTTGGTAAATGAGAAAAGATTACCTCAGCATGGAGCCTCCCTCCCTCTTTAAAAACGTTGTAGTTCGAAAAAGCAGAAGGCGTGGCGTGAATAAGAATTGAACCCTTACCATGCTTAAACTGAACACATACAGGATAGTCTTTCGAGTTGTTATAAGCTATTCGGATAAACTCTGCGCCTAAATCCGAGTTAAGAAAATACCTCCAGTTTTTATATTTTGGAAAACTGTGACTATTTAATTCCGAATTCTTGATTTCTATAGGGTGTTCCTGTAAATATTTAGGATGATAAAAGTTTAATACAAAAGAAGTGTCATAATAATGGTTAAATCTAAAAGATGATTTGTCTGAAATAGCGCTTCGTAGGTTGTTTGATAAGTTTTCACAAGCTATAAAGGCACAATTCCCCGCTTCAACAAATTCCAACAACCATTCGCCGTCTTCATTGTTTAGGTCCACCTCTTCTGCAATAGCAAAGTATATATTTGGGCTTCCATTTTTTTGTTCTTTTGGTAACAAATTTGAAAGAGACGTGCTTTGAGATGTTTGCACTTTTTGAATAGACGCCGTGTTTTTGTAGTTTTTTAATAGGTTAAATAATAAAAAAGTTCCAGCTGGGTTAACAGCCTTTCTTATCGTCAAGGAATCTAGCTTGGAGCTCTCAAAATTCTTCTTTATAACTGAATAGGATTGACGATCTCTTCCTAAGAAATAAACCAACACAAACATTACGATTAATGCACCTCCTAAAATCAAATATTTTCTGGATAGCCTCATTATTTGTTACCTTCAGAATTTAAAGTATTTAACAAGGTTTTAAATTTCGGTTCTAAAGAAATAAAATCCTCTTTTTTCACACTGTAATTTCCATACCACACCAGCTCATAAATTGACACAGCGGTATTAAATGAATCGTATTGAGGCTTACCCCTCATTTCGATTAAGTATGAAAAGTTGGTTTTTTTCTTTTCCCACCTTATCCACTCTTTCTCGCTCAACCCCTTTATTATAAAAATAAAATAGAGTCTAATTGCCTCTCTAAAATCATCTTTGGCTATTGCTTTTTCTAGCATTAGCTCCAGCTCTGATTTAGGTGTTTCAGTTGGAGTCAGTTCTTCAAAACGATCAACAACTTTCGCTCCCTTATTATCAAAAGAGGTTTTCATAAACAACTGATAAATTAGAAAAGCAAGTAATACTGTTAATAGAGCAAATAAGACATATTGAAGAACCCCCATACTTCCTTCAGGTGAAACACTACTATTGTTCCGGTTCGCTCGCTGAAACTGTTTTTTTTTAGGGTGGTAGTCTTGTTGCCCGTATTCGGAACCGTCTTTTTTAGGGTGATAATTTACACCTCCATTGCCCTCGTTTTTTGCCCAATTGTCCTCCGAATAAGATGGATTTTCGTCATAAATATATTGATCCTCCTCATTTTTGTAATCACTATTATTCCTGTCGTAATCTTCGTTGTAATAGTTATAATAACTACCTTCAGTCGCTCCATTTTCCGTGCTATAAGCCCCTCCAGACTCTTTTGTTATACGGTCTTTTAGATTGCCCCATTTCTTTTTATTGAAATTATGTTTTTCTTGTATAGAGTTGACGTAATCATCTTGCGCAGAAGTTTCTTGCGCAGAGATTTTTTTAGTAAAGCCTAACACGGAAAGGAACAGGAAATATATAGTAACTAACCTCATGTTTTAGTCCCCCCTTCATCTTCGTGTATTTTACTTACCCTTCCAAAACGTTTTAGTTTTTCAAACAAACCGTACGCCTCTTCCTTCTCAACAGTGCTTAAGTATAGAATATTAAACGCAATAAAAAAGATAGGGACTATGAAATGAGCGATTAACATATAAAGACAAGCTTCAACAATGTTCATGATGAGAAAATAGTCGTCAGTTGTTGAAACTAAGAACCAATCCAAAACCATTTTTATTAAGTCTTGAACGGGTCCAAAGGCAAAAAGGAAAATTAATCCAAGGATAAAAAGAAACACAAAAAAGACACCAAGTCCTGAAGCCCATCCTCTTTTTCCAATTGACAAACCGCGTCCAATTCCTGTAAATAGTTTTCTATTTTCAAAGGCCCCAGGAAAACTCAGAGACAGCGCCAAAGGCATCAGAAAACAGGCTAAAAAAATTATCCAAACATCAACTTGTAGTAACAAAAGCATACCGCCAATGATCGGCGCAACTCTCCAGACATTTTTTAATATATATGTAAAAAAGGCTTTTCTAAAATTAGCTGGTATTTTTTGCTTGTTTGCTAATGTAAAAGCAAAAAATATGCTTACCACATTTAAAGAAAAAAGAACTGTTAGAACACTAAAAGTCTCCCAGCGAAACGCACTATTACTTATACCAAAACCGATAGACATATTTTCATACCAATTATTAATTGTGCCGCCATAAGGGTGCTGATAAAAAAACCAAGTAATGTATGCTATAGTTGCAGGGAAAGTAATCCAATAAACTTTAGAGAAACAATGAAAGAACTTGCGATAAAACACAAACGTATCTGTAAAAACCCCCCCTAAATTGCGGACCTTATACAGCTCAAAAGTTTTCTTCTCAACGAAAGTTGGTTTTTCAGAGACTTTACCGCTGAAATTGTGCTTTTTTGCAACAAAATAAGGATACAGAACAAAATAGAAAACCATAATTGAAAAGCTTAAAAAGATGATTCCACCCTTTACTAGGTCTGGCCACTCAGTATGACGCGACGCGAACCCCTCAATAAAAGCAGCAATAAGAATAATTGGGAATAACCCAATAATCACCTTCACTCCTCTTTTTGCAGCAATCGATAAAGACTGCATTCGGGTTAATGTTCCGGGAAACATAAAACCATTTCCTAGTGTAATTCCCGCAGCACCAGCTATCACTATTCCAGATATTTCGAAAGCGCCATGTACCCAAATGGTTAAAAAAGAGGTTAGCAAAAGCCCCCTTACTTTAAAAAACCATTGAAAAGCCCCAACCATTATTCCATTAAAAAACATATATAAGGAAGACCCTACAGAGAAAAAAACACCCAAAACAAAAGCCATAAGGGTTACTCTTAAGTTGTTTTGGGCAATAGAGATAAAAGAATACATTTCCCCCCCGTTATTACCGTATACGCTCATAGGCTCTCCGTTGGCAATGTTTTGCTCGGTCATATGAACGTACTCATAGCCTATTACCGCCCCTAAGAAATCCGGATCATCCATTGTGGAAACCATGCCGATTAACATGCCAATAACAAACACGGTAAATGACGCAAGCAACGCTTTGCGGATTCTGTACATTTCTAACGGAAGGCTGGTCGTCCAAAACTGGAAAAACGCACTGAAGGAAGTGCGTTTTTTTTTGTAAATACCGTGAAATGACTTTTGTGCCAAAGAGTTTAAGTAAACTTTTACCGATCTTTTGGAATAATGAGTTCTGGCAAAAGCAAGATCATCGGTTATTTCAATAAATAAATCACTAAGCTCATCAGGGTCGCTCTGATTTTGGTTGGACATTCGTTCGAATTTTGCCCACTTTTTTTTATTCTGATTGATAAAAGCCGTTTCCTTCATGGTGCTTTACTCACTTGTTTAGTGTTAAATAACCACTAAATGTAAGGGTTAAAAATGACTTCTCAAATTGAGAAATGACAGGTTAAATATAACAGATAAAACCCATTTTTTTTATTTTAAGAAGTAATCCTTCCTATATTTAGCTTCAATAATGAAAACAACAGAGATAGTAACTGCACATAACGTTATCATTCAATATGAGCTAGCTTCCATATTTAATAGAGCTTTGGCTTTACTGTTGGATCTAGTAATATTGTTTTTTTACACAACGATATGCACAATTCTATTCACCACACTGTCTGTTGGTTTTGCTGCCAATGACATGTTTGCTTCAGGAGAGACAATTTATACTGCCTTTACATTGATTATGCTTCCCGTCTTTTTTTATTCCTTTATTATGGAAGCTTTTTTCGGGGGGCAATCTATTGGAAAAATGGCACTTGGAATTAGGGTTGTAAAAGTTTCAGGCAGCACCCCCTCGATGGGAGAATTGTTTTTAAGGTGGTCTTTTAGACTAATAGATATTTTACTTTCTGTTGGCTCAATTGCTGCTTTATCGGCGTCATCATCAGATAAAATGCAACGCCTAGGAGACGTTATTGCTAATACATGTGTCATAAAACTTAAGTCTTCCGCACAATACAGCATAAAAGATATTTTAACGATAAAAAGCAAAGAGAACTATGTAACAAAATATCCGCAAGTAGTTCAATTATCGGATGAAGACATGTTACTAGTAAAAAACTCAATAGATAGATTAAGAAGTCGACCAAACAAACAACATAAAGAGTTGATAGCAGAACTATCCAAACGGGTTAGTGAAAAGCTGAATATTACAACTGTTCCAAAAAATAAAGTGACATTTTTAAAAACAGTGTTACAAGATTATATTGTATTAACGAGATCTTAAGATGGGAAAACTAATTGTTGTGCCAACCCCTATCGGGAATTTAGAAGATATAACTCTTCGTGCTATTCGCGTCTTAAAAGAAGTGAATTTAATTTTAGCTGAAGACACCCGGACAAGTGGAAAATTATTAAAACACCTTGACGTAGCCACACCGCAGCGCTCCTTTCATCTGCATAACGAACACAAAATTGTTGAGCAATTAGTAGATGAGCTTTCTTCTACGGATAACATTTTTGCCTTAGTAAGTGATGCTGGAACTCCTGCTATTTCGGACCCAGGTTTTTTGTTGGTAAGGGCCTGCATTGAAAATGGTGTTGAGGTTGAAACTTTGCCAGGCGCAACGGCATTTGTTCCTGCATTAGTAAACTCTGGCCTTCCATGTGACCGGTTTTTGTTTGAAGGGTTTTTACCTCATAAAAAAGGAAGAAAAAAACGATTAGAAGTATTGAAAGAGGAGCCACGAACCATGGTTTTTTATGAATCTCCTTACAGGGTTGTTAAAGCCCTTGAACAATTTATTGAGGTTTTTGGGGCGGACCGAAAGTGTTCAATAACAAGAGAGCTAACAAAAATCTATGAAGAAAATACCCGAGGAACACTTTCTGAGGTTTTGCTTCATTTCAAAGAAAAAGCTCCTAAAGGGGAGTTTGTGCTTGTTTTGGAAGGCTGGAAAAAGTAAGGTGTTGGGCTGCTTGTTAGTGTCTAGTTAGGAATTCAAACCTTTGCGATAATCAGCTGTTTTTTTTAGTCAGTTACCACTACCTTCGTGCTAAATAATCCTAATTAAGAAGATATGAAAACGATAGTTTTAATTCCACTATTTTTAACGGTTCTCTCTTTGCCTTCAATAAAAGGGCAAAACATTGGAGATACGACAATTGTGCAAACCCTGGAGTTTTCTGACATTACCAAAAGAAGAGGGTGGTATGTTTTTCCGAACGACACAAATACATATTCTAAAATATTAATGTACTATACACTTAAGTGCGATGCTGCAACCACTCAAGATGCCTACGCTTGCGGAGAATGGGACTATACAACCTATACAAACGTATACCAGCACGAAAATATCGGGTCATCTTATTATTATTTAGGGAACACAAACCCAGACACAGTCTTTTATGTCAGCAATCCAATATATGACTACAATCAGTCTTACCAATACTTTCCTATATATGATTTGACAGCATCTGAAACAAGCGGAACAGTTGGTGCAGGAGCAGTACCCTTAACAGAGGTGTTTAATACATCAAATAGAGCGGGGAGAGCACAATATATATTTACTGCTAGTGAACTAACCTCAGCAGGAATTACTGCAGGCACTATTGACAAGATTGCACTTGAAGCAACTGTTTTGGGGCCAGAAATCAATAACCTAAAGATTAGTGTAAAACACACCTTGTTAAATGAGCTAACGCCAACATCTTACGAAGGAGGACTGCAAGAAGTATATAATATTAACACAACCATCTCTTCTCCGGGAGTTGTAGATTTCAACTTTCACACTCCTTTTACCTGGGATGGTTCCTCCAATGTTGTTTTAGAGCTTTCTTTTAACAACGCATTAACAGGAGTTGACTATTCAGTTACTGGCGAAGCAACAGGGTTTAACTCTGGAATAACAAGTTCGGGTAATGGTTATTTGGACTTTGGAAGTGGAGATTATGTTGAGGTTCCTTCGGCAGTTTTTTCAAATATTTCTGATCAAATTACGGTTTCATTTTGGTGTTATGGAGATCCAGATGCAATGCCCATAATCTCCACTTCCAAAGTCCAAATAACCATTACCCGAACTTGTTATTCCAGAGTTAAACCCTGTTGCTTCGCCAGTAACTGAATA
>JAQWQH010000085.1 GCA_029244805.1 Flavobacteriales bacterium | reverse complement strand
TTCTTTTTTGGGGAAGTGATTTCTGTGGAACCAGAAGTATATGTTGGAGAAGAAACAGAGTGGCAAAAGAAAGGTGATCAGATTTTAACTAAAGATCAAATCGAAAGTGCAATCAAAGGCAATCCCGAAGCAATTATTATTAGAACGCTGCCCAATAAGATAGAAAAAATAGGACGCCAATATTCTAATACTAACTGGCCTTATTTAGCTGAAGAAGCTGCTCAATATATTTCGGATATGGGAATTAAACATTTGTTAATTGATTTACCATCTGTCGATAGAGAAATTGATGGAGGAAGAATGATGTCTCATAGAGCGTTTTGGAATTACCCGGATAACCCTAGACACGAATCAACAATTACTGAATTGATTTTTGTGCCTGAAAGTGTAGTTGATGGTCCATTTTTTCTGAATATTCAGATAGCAAGTTTCGAAAATGACGCATCTCCCAGCAAGCCTCTTCTTTTTCAGATTATTTAAAATATAATTCTGTAAATTAAATATTTTCAGTACATTAGTTTGGGGTTAGTCATTTGTCTAATTCACTAGAAAAATGTTTAATATGAAAATAGACACAACGGACTTGAAAATCCTAAAGGAACTCCAAAAGAATAGTAAAATTACTAATGTTGAATTAAGTAAAAAGATAGGGCTGTCTCCTGCTCCTACACTAGGAAGAGTTCAAAAGTTAGAAAAAGGCGACTACATTAAGAGCTATCATGCAGCATTAAATGCACCCTTGTTAGGTTTGGGTTTTACAGCGCTAATTCAGGTTTCGTTAACAAGGCAAGTGAAGAATGCTATTTCTAACTTTATTAATCAGATTAACAAAATAGATGAGATAGTTGAATGCTATCAATTAGCAGGGGATTTCGATTATCAGCTTAAAATTATTGTAAAAGACATACCAGCATTCGATTACTTAATTTCAGAAAAATTAAGTTTAATAGAAGAAATTGGTCAGATGCAAACATTAGTTGTTTTGAGTCAAAAAAAGAAGTCTTTTGTGCTACCCTTAGAATACAAGTAATTATTTTGTGCTTTCGAACTGACAAAGAAGAGATAAATGGAAATTGGTTAAATTTATTGTCTGCAAAAAAGTGAACACATAACTCAAATTATTTCATCGTTACCGAACTCCCCAGGAGTTTATCAATATTTTGATAAAAATAATGTGATTATTTATGTCGGAAAATCAAAAAATCTCAAGAACAGAGTCTCCAGCTATTTTAATAAAATAAAATACGAGAATACTAAAACAAAAATTTTAGTCGGAAAAATTGTAGATATTAAAACCATTAAGGTTAGGACCGAAATGGATGCTTTGCTTCTAGAAAATACGCTCATAAAAAAATACCAGCCAAAGTATAATGTATTACTAAAAGATGACAAGTCTTATCCTTGGATTTGTATTCGAAAAGAACCATTCCCAAGAATTTTTTACACCCGTCAATTAGAAAAATCAGTTGGTGAATATTACGGTCCATTCCATTCTATCAAAATGATCAAAACTTTAATGGATTTGTTTAAGCAAAGTTTTGAAATAAGAAATTGTACACATAAGCTTACAAAAGAGAATATAGGAGATAAACAATTTCAAACTTCTGTAGAATACTATATTGGGAATTGCAAAGGTTGCTGTCAAGGAGAGGTTTCAGTCAAAGAATATGATCATCGATTGAGAGATGTTCGAAAAATTTTGAAAGGAAACATTAATTCTGTCATTGAACAGTTGCGTAATAAAATGAAAAATGCAGCTGCAAAATATGATTTTGAAAAGGCACAAGACATTAAAGAACGTTTGGCATTGATTGAGAAGTATCAATCGAAATCTATGGTAGTTAGTGCAACCATTAACAATGTTGACGTTTTTGCTATTGATTCGGATATTAACACAGCCTACGTCAATTTTTTAAAGGTGATGAATGGATCAATTATTCAGAGCCACACATTGGAGCTGAAAAAGCGTCTAAACGAATCAAATAAGCAATTATTAGAATTTGCAATTCTTGAAATTCGTGAAAGATTTCCAAGTTTGTCGAAAGAAATATTGGTTCAACAGAAGCTAAATTTAGTATTTGAAAATACCAAATTTATTGTGCCTAAAAAAGGAGACAAAAAAGGTCTTCTGGATTTGTCATTTCGTAATGCTGAACATGCTAAAAAGGAGCATCAAACCCAAATTAAAAATACAGATCCGGATAAACACGCGAAAAGAATTATGGATACAATGCGAAAAGATTTGCGCTTATTGGAATTACCAACACACATCGAATGTTTTGATAATTCAAATATCCAAGGAGCATTTCCTGTTGCGGCTTGTGTTGTTTTTAAAGATGCTAAACCATCTAAAAAAGATTATCGTCATTTTAATATAAAAACGGTTGTTGGGCCTGATGATTTTGCTTCCATGGAAGAAGTTGTATACAGACGCTATAAAAGACTTCTAGATGAAGACGAACCACTTCCGCAGTTAATTGTTATTGATGGAGGAAAAGGCCAATTAAGTTCAGCCGTTAAAAGTTTAGATGTTCTAGGATTAAGAGGTAAGGTTGCCGTTATTGGTATTGCTAAACGTTTGGAGGAAATTTATTTTCCTGGTGATTCACTGCCTATTTATTTAGATAAACGGTCCGAGTCGTTAAAAGTAATTCAGTATTTGAGAAACGAAGCACATCGATTTGGAATTACGCATCACCGAGGAAAAAGAAGGAAAGCTAATTTAAGTAAGTCAGAATTGCATCAGATTAAGGGAATAGGCCCAAAAACACAATTAGCACTAATCAGACAATTCAAATCGGTAAAGCGAATTAAGGCGTCTTCTTTGGAAGAGATAGAAAAAGTGATAGGAAAGGCAAAAGCAGAAATTATTTTTAAGACTTTTAAGAAAAACTAAACCTTATCTCATTAATTGAACGGTTCCACTTAAAGTATGAGGAACACCTCCAACATCTTCAGCTGTAACAATATAGAAGTAGGTTCCGGCAGGCGCTAGCAAACCTGAAGGACTTGTGTATCCATCCCAATAGCCATCAATTCCTTGCCATTTGTAGATTAATTCGCCCCAGCGGTTATATATTTCCCCTATAATTTCCGTCATTCCAATGGCAAATGGTCTAAACACATCGTTGATACCATCGTTATTTGGTGTAAACACATTTGGCATTGATATGTCTGGGGTTCCGATTACACTGATAACTTGATAAGCGGTGTCTGTGCATAAAAGTTCTGAAGCAACCATAATGACCGTATAAAAACCTTCTGCGGTATATTCGAATGTTTCATCCATTTCGAGGCTAGTAGAAGATGAGTTTCCAAAATCCCAAAAATAAGATGTTGCACCAACGCTTGAATTTGTAAATACCACAGTTAATGGTGCTGGACCATTGGTGTCACTTACTAAAAATTCCGCTATTGGTGGCATGGGAGCATTTAAAATGAGGTTCTGAGAAGTTTCACACCCCTCTATATTGGTAATGTCGATTGTGTAATTTCCACTGCATAAATCTATAAATTCTCCAGTAGCTTGAGTCGTTACGCCGTCATCTAAAGAATAGTTAATAGCAGAATTGTCAGTGGCAGTGATAGAAATAGTTCCATTACAATTGTTAGAACAATCGGGATTGGAAAAACTGGAATTCGTGATTATTGGACCTGGAATACTTGACAGTGCGGCTTGTCCAAAAACCTGACAAGCATTATCATCTTCAACAACATAGATATAAATTCCTCCAGTTAACCCGGTAAACAACGACCCAGCTTGAAAGCTAGCACCATTATCAATACTGTAAGTAAAAGTTCCGGTTCCTCCAGAACTTTGGAAGTCAATGGATCCATCATTTAAAACACATGTTTCGTCAATTAAAATGGGTGCAACTGAGATTGCATCCGGTTCCGTCAAGTTCAGATAAGCTAAGGATTGACAGCCAGTTCCGTCTTTTACAATAATCTGATACCCATTTGGAGGTAGGTTATTGTAAACTAAATTTGTTGAAAATGACATGCCACCATTGATACTTTGGGTTATTGGCGAAACTCCTAGTGTATCTATAATCGTTATTGTTCCATTCGCTTCTCCGTTGCATGGGGGGGTTATAAAACTAGTAGTAAAAGAAGGTCCATCAGTAGAACTTACGTTCTCTGTGAATTCTTGCGAACAGCCACAGTTGTCTTGAATAGTAATTGTATAAAATCCAACAGCTAATCCAATCGAATCTGAACCCAGTAATGCAGCGCCATCAATAAAATAAGTATAGGGTGCACCGCAACCCCCACCACCCGCAATGCTCAATTCACCAGCGAAGCTTGTGCAAGGTGTATTCACTCTTGCAATGTTTGAGGTAATCGCTAACGGCTCTGATAATGTAATAATAGTGTCTACGGTGCAATTATTGTTGTCAGTAATAATAACAGTATATGTTCCAGCACAAAGCGCTGTTGCGGTATCATTGTTAATTCCTAAATCAATATTACTTGCATCAAACCACTGAAAAGTAGCGGTGCCTGTCGCTCCTGAAAAAGTAACCCTTAATTCACCATCACAAGATCCATTACAAGAAACTGAACCCGATTCTACTATGTCGTTTACAGCCAAAGTGCATTGAGCCGAAACAGTTCCAATAATTAGCGTTATTGTTGTTGTGAAAAATATGTGAAACAACAAGCGTTTTGTCATGTTTTATTATATCTATAACGACAATTATACAAGAATTGCCTAAATTTGTCCCATAATGATGACGTTACTAACCTTCCATAGGTTAATTTTAAGTCGAATTTCATATAAATTAACAAGCAATTACCTCATTTTTTTTAAACTTATACACGTGTCAATGTGTAACTTTTGATAATCAATTTCGATTATCCAACCCAATTATTGTCGTAATTGCTTCATAAATAAACAGTCTTAATTAATAGACGCAACATTCAAATGCCAAAAAAAAAGAACAAATCAGGATTTAGATTCAAAAAAGATTTAACTAAAAAGATACTAAATCTATTTAGTGAGAA
>JAQWQH010000061.1 GCA_029244805.1 Flavobacteriales bacterium | reverse complement strand
TATCATCTTCGAACATGATCTTCTTTTTCTTCCTCAGAAAAGATTCAGTATTGACTTATTCCAATGGAATTACTTTTAACACATATTCATAAAATATCCACTGGTCCGGATTGTAATGAAATTGAACTGCATATAAATCAGCATAGTAACGCATTTCATTCACATCAGCTTCTTGCTCCAATTTAAAATGAAGCTGCGGTTTCTCTATATCAGGAGTCTCTTTGGAAACTTTTAAGTACAATGCCTTTACAATGTAGTCTTTTAACATAAAGTCATCTTTATGCGCTGCATAATATTCTTCTATCTCAATTGATGAAACTGCGGTATCTAATCTCTCCTTTATAAATTGCTGTTCGTAGGCGTAAATGATTAATGACTTTCGATAATTTTCCAACCTATCTTTTACATCTTTAGCACCCTGAGGCAACACTTCTTCTGCCTTTTGTAAAACGATCTGTTCTTCAATCCAATTATTTATTAGTTGGTCCCTGAATAGCAAACTATCCTCCTTACCTAACCCGCTTTGAATATCTTTATCTAATACCTCTTCATACAAATAGATACTTCCTACACGGGCCACTTTTACTTTTTCCTGTTTAACCTCTTCACTATCACAAGAAACAATGATTATTATCACTAATAATATTAAACCTGTATAAAAACGTTTATTCATTTATGAGTAATGTGCCAAGTTCTATCGCTCTTATTGCTGACCAGCAATAGAGTAAAGTATATCCTTATTAATCTGAATTGGATATTTCTTACGCAAAGAATCCAGCCAAGTACTCTCTAAGTAATCTTGATAAGCCGCTGTAATTAATCCTTTAGCTTCTTGCAATTCTTTTACCTGACTTGGTAATTTTTTCTCAATTATAACAAATGAATATTTTCCTTCCAATTCGTCAATTAGCTTTGGTTTATTTAAGCCCGTAGCCCAAGAAAAATCTTTTATTACCTCTTTTTCATTTTCTACAAAACGACCATTTTCAAATTTAATGTTTAATTGAGATTCCTTATTTAAATAATTCACAATTGAATCATGTCCAATTTTCCCCTTTTTAACTAATTTGTAAGCCGTGTTTATAGACTTCTTGTTGGACGAGGTGAATATTTTAGCATCGACTCTATCCGGCCACATGTACTCATTTTTATGCAATTCATAATACTCTTTCAGGCCAACTGTATCCTCGACACCTTTACTCCATACCTTTTCATCTGTAATACCAAACAATAAAATTCCGTCTCTGTACTCTTTCAACAAATCTCTAAACTCCGGATACTTTTTAGACAGTTGTGTTCTTTCATAGGCCATTAACATATTAGCAACATACTTGGAGTACTTATTGTCAATGAACTTAACAATATCTTTGTTTTTCGAAGGTTTTTGCGTTGAAGCAATATAACTTGCAAAATCCTGCTGTGAGTAAGTTCTGTCAGCGAACGAAAATAATTCTCCTTCTAATTTGCTGGTAGATTCGGGGTTCCATTTTCCTTTCAAAACAGAGTTGTCAATTACTTTGTAAAGTTCCTTCTTGTTTTTTGTCACCTCATTAAAAGCATATTCTTCTTTCAATTTCACAATAAATTTGCCTTTAGAAATTTGTGCCCGGACATCTCGTTGAATTTTATTTTTTAATTCGTGCCGCATACTTTCAAGATCTCCAACTGGTTTATAATCGCTTTTTTTAATAATATGCCAACCTACTTTTGTTAGAAAAGGAGTTGAATAATCACCGTTATTGTTTAACGAAAAAGCAACTGAATCAAATTCAAGAAAAGCTTCCCCTGGTTTTAACCAGGCTTCCTGGCCCATTTTTAACTTTGATTGACGATCTTCAGAAAATTCCTTTGCGAGTTTCACAAATGATTCTCCTTCACCTAGTTTTTCATACAGCTCGTAAATTTTCTTTTTCAAGTTCTCTTTATCTAAGTCTGACATATCTTTCTTAATACTCAGCATTAAATGAGAAACTTTAACAGAACCTCTGCCCGCTCGGCTATCAACAGTTTTTACAATATGATAACCAAAACGAGATCGGAAAGGCTGAGAAATCTCACCAACAGGTGTATTAAATGCCGCTGATTCGAATGAATAAACCATCCTGAACGCAGTAAAATAACCTAAATCTCCATGATTTTGTTTAGCAGATTCGTCTTCAGACATTCTTTTAGCAGCTTCTGCAAAAGTTAAATCACCTCTTAAAATTTTCTCTCGAATATTATTAATCCTATTATATGCTTTTAGCGTATCCTCAGGTGATGCCGATCCATCCATTTTAATTAATATGTGGCTTGCTCTAATTTCAGTATTTATTCTATCATAAGCTTCTGTGATTAATTTTTCATTTACATTTTTGTCAACTAGGTAAGGCTTTTCTAATTGTACTTTGTAACCATCCAATTCTTTGATAAATGACGCTAAAGTGTCCATTCCTAAATCTTCGGCTTCTGTTACCTTCAGCTTGAATTTAGTAAACAACTCCATGTATTCGTCTAAATCTTCTTTCGTGGCAACATTCTCTTTCTTGTTCTTCCAATAAATCTGTTCAAATTCTGTCTTATACACAGGAATATTATTGACTGTCATTAAAACAGGGCCTTTTTCTTGACCGTATGATGGTAATGCAAATCCAATTGCACAAACTATGATTAGTAAATTTCTCATTTTTTGTTGATTTATTTAATATTATAATTAGGAGCCTCTCTAGTAATAGCCACATCATGTGGATGACTTTCAGCAATTCCAGAACTTGTAATTTTTACAAATTTTGCTTCTTTCAAATCAGTTGTATTAGCAGCACCACAATAACCCATTCCGGCCCTAATACCTCCAATTAATTGATGCATAATCTCTTCTAATTTTCCTTTAAAAGGTACTCGACCAGAAATACCTTCTGGAACGAGTTTCTTCACATCAGCTTCATCAGACTGAAAATATCTATCTTTAGAACCCTTTTGCATTGCTTCTAACGACCCCATTCCCCTGTAAGCCTTAAACTTCCTTCCTTGGTAAATTATTGTTTCTCCTGGTGACTCTTCTGTTCCTGCAAACATTGAGCCCATCATAATTGTATTTGCACCACCCGCAATAGCTTTTACCAAATCTCCAGTAAACCGAATACCTCCATCTGCAATAATTGGAACTCCGGATCCTTTAAGCGCTTCAGCAACATTCATAATGGCTGTTAATTGAGGTACGCCAACTCCTGCAATAACTCTCGTAGTACAAATAGATCCTGGCCCTATTCCTACTTTAACTGCATCTGCTCCAGCCTCTGCTAAAGCCAAAGCCGCAGCCCCAGTGGCAATATTCCCAACAACTACTTGTAAATCTGGAAAAGTTGCTTTGACTTTCTTTAATACTTCCACCACTCCTCTAGAGTGGCCGTGAGCGGTATCAATAATTATTGCATCTACTCCTGAATTCACCAAAGCCTTAACTCTTTCTAAAACATCTTCTGTAACACCAACAGCTGCTGCCACTCTTAATCTTCCATGTTCATCTTTACATGAATTCGGATGTTCTTTAACTTTAATAATGTCTCTGAAAGTTATAAGCCCAATTAATTTATCATCTTCGTCAACAACAGGAAGCTTTTCAATTTTATATTGTTGTAATATCTTTTCTGCTACGCTTAATTCAACCTTTCCCTTGGCAGTAATAATATTTTCCGTTGTCATTACCAGTTCGATTGATTTGGACATTTCTTTTTCAAATCGCAAATCTCTGTTTGTAACAATTCCTACCAAAACATTATTGTCATCTACCACCGGTATGCCACCAATTTTGTTTTCTGCCATTAATTCTAAAACATCTTGCACCGTTTTATCCTTAGAAACAGTTACAGGATCCAGAATCATACCACTCTCTGAACGTTTTACTTTTCGGACTTCCCCAGCCTGTGCTTCAATACTCATATTTTTATGCACAACGCCAATACCTCCTTGTTGAGCAATAGATATCGCTAAAGCACTTTCCGTTACTGTATCCATGGCAGCTGAAACAATCGGTACATTTAGTTCTATTCCTCGAGTAAATTGCGTGGTTAATTTAACCTCGTGGGGTAATACTACTGAATAAGCAGGAACTAACAGTACATCATCGTAAGTTAATCCTTCTCCAATAAATTTTTTGCTGTTTTGTGGCATTGACTTGAATTTATAAGTTAAGATTCCAAAAATAAATTCGTGCAAAGATAAAAATATATCAAAATAAGCGCTTATAATTAATGTTAAATATGAACAATGTTTTATGACTTCCCCTTCACTAAAAAATAATATAAAAACTATTTTGTAATTGAACTAATGAAGTTTTGATGTGT
>JAQWQH010000040.1 GCA_029244805.1 Flavobacteriales bacterium | reverse complement strand
ATTCAAAAAACAGATCTAAAGAGAGATGAGTTTTTGCAACATGCTTGGGATTGGACAGAGAAACATGGTGGGATAATTCTTGAACAATTAAAAAAATTAGGAGCTTCTTGTGATTGGGATCGTACCCGATTTACGATGGATAAGGATTATTACGATAGTGTAATAAAAGTATTTTGCAATCTTCATGAAGAAGGATATATCTACCGAGGCATAAGAATGGTCAATTGGGATCCTTCAGCTCAAACTGCATTGAGTGATGAAGAAGTAAATTACAAAGAGGTAAATTCAAAATTATATTACGTTCGTTATAAAATTGAAGGAACAAATGACGAGTGGTTGTCAATTGCTACAACACGACCTGAAACAATTTTAGGAGATACTGCAATTTGTATTAATCCGAATGATGAAAGATATTCACATTTAAAAGGAAAAAACGCAGTTGTTCCAATAGTTGGAAGAACAGTGCCAATTATTTTTGATGAGTACGTTGATCCAGAATTTGGAACGGGTTGTCTGAAAATTACTCCTGCACATGATCCAAATGATTATGAATTAGGAAGTACGTACGATTTAGAGTCAATAGACATCTTAAATGATAATGGGACAATTAATGAGAATGTTGGGTTTTATGCTAACCAAGATAGGTTTGAAGTGCGTAAGCAAATTGCTATTGACCTAGAGGACCAAGGTTATTTGGTTAAGACAGAAGATCATATTAATAAAATAGGATTTTCGGAAAGAACAAATGCCGTAATTGAACCTAAACTATCTATGCAGTGGTTTTGCGCTATGGAAGACTTAGCTAAACCAGCTTTGGACAATGTAATGAACGATACCATTCAGTTTCATCCAGAGAAGTTTAAAAATTCTTATCGGCACTGGATGGAAAACATTAAGGATTGGTGTATTTCTCGTCAACTATGGTGGGGTCATCAAATTCCTGCATATTTCTATGGAAGAAAGAAGGATGATTTTGTTGTCGCAGAAACAATTGAAGAGGCCTTGGTCAAAGCAAAAGAGAAAACAGGAAATACGGATTTAAAACAAGAGGATCTGCGTCAAGATGATGATGTAATGGACACATGGTTTTCTTCTTGGTTATGGCCAATATCAGTGTTTAACGGATTCAAAGAAGGCAATGATAATAAGGATTTAGATTACTATTACCCAACAAATGATTTAGTTACAGCCCCAGAGATTATGTTCTTTTGGGTAGCAAGAATGATTATCTCAGGGTATAAATATAAAGGAGAACTTCCTTTTAAAAATGTTTATTTCACAGGTATTGTTAGAGATAAATTAGGGCGTAAAATGTCTAAGTCTCTTGGAAACAGTCCAGACCCTTTGGATTTAATTGAGAAATTTGGTGCTGATGGCGTAAGAGTGGGGATGCTGCTGAGTTCTCCCGCAGGAAATGATTTGCCTTTTGATAGCTCCCAATGTGAACAAGGACGTAATTTTTCCAATAAAATATGGAATGCATTTCGTTTGGTAAATAGTTGGGATGTTCAAGATATCAAACAACCAGTTTATGCAGTTCAAGGTATTAAATGGTTTAAAAGTAAGTTCAATAAGACATTGTCTGAAATTAACGATTCTTATGATAAATTCAGAATTTCAGAAGCGTTAATGAGTACGTATAAATTAGTTTGGGATGACTTTTGCTCTTGGTACTTAGAAATTATTAAACCTCCTTATCAGCAGCCTATTGATGCAATTACCTATAAAGAGACACTATCAATATTTGAGTCTTTACTTAAAGTTATACATCCTTTTACTCCGTTTATTTCTGAAGAGATTTGGCATTTAATAGGAGATAAAAAAGACGAAGATTGCGTTATGGTGTCTGAATGGCCAGCATTAGAGATTGTTGATGAAGAGTTGTTGTTCAACTTTAATCATGCGGAAGAGGTAATTACAAACATAAGAAACATTCGAAAAGAAAAGAATATTGCAAATAAAGTTACTTTAGACCTACTCCTAATTGACAATGAAAAAACAGATCGCTCATTTGATCCAATAATAGCTAAAATAAGTAATCTTTCTACTTTCGAATATATCGAAAGTAAGGTTGACAATGCCTTTTCTTTTGTATTGAAATCAAATGAGTATTTTGTTCCGTTTAGTGAAGAGATTGATGTGGAAGCAGAGATAAAAAAAATCGAAGAAGAATTGAAATATACGAAAGGATTCTTAATCAGTGTTTCTAAAAAATTGAGTAACGAACGATTCGTTAATAACGCTCCAGAAAAAGTTGTAGCTATTGAGAAAAAGAAAATGGCAGATGCAGAAGCAAAGGTGAAAGTACTGGAAGAAAAGTTGAATACTTTTGCTTAACCAGCTTGATTTTTTAAAAGGTGTAATTTGTTTTGTTCATTTAGCCACAAGGTAGCTTCAATCTCAGTTTTAAAAAATTCAACTGGGTAAGGAACTTTATTTATTTTAAAGTAAAATTTAGATAGTAACCTTTGCGAAAGTGATTCAATAATTAACCCAATGGCAATGGTGTTGGAGTTATCTTCTTGTATATTAACTTTTCGAGCTTCTGCCGTAATTGATCCATAAAGACCTGGGATTGATAAAACACATCTTTGTTCGCCTTTATATAATGATTTTATGGCATCAATAAACTCCTGCATTACTTCTGCTGTAATTTCATATGCATCTTCTCTAGCAAATCGTTGCTCAATAATTCCATCACTCCTCAATGAAATTGTACAAAAGTCTAGTTCTATGGATTCTATTATTGTTGCCATGATATTTCCCAATACGGCAAATATACAATTAAACAAGGCGAAATATCCTTTTCATGGGATTAACAGCATAATATTTTGTGTAATTATATGTGATTTCTATAAATCTTTAATAATTCATTGCCAACTAAATCCTTTGATGAATGGGTGGATAATGAATTAGCAATGGAATCTGGTAAAAGATTTTTAGCTTGGATAGAAGTCATAGCATTTTCAAGCAGCTTCTCACAGTTTATATCAATAAGTATCCCGTTTTTTTCATTGATGAATTGTTCAGGACCTTTACAGCGAGTAGCAATTACAGGTACACCACTTAAAATAGCTTCAGCTGTTACCATTGAGTAGGTTTCGAAATAACTATTTACAATAACACAATTCACTTGCTTATAATATTCCAAAACATCTCCCTGTGAAATCCGTCCTATAAAATTTACAGAATCATTAATGTTAGCATCCTTTACTAGTTCAGAAAGCATTTTTTTATCTTTCCCATCACCAATTATATCTAATATGCTATTGGGTTGGGTTTTTAGTGTTTCTGAAAACGCACGGATAACTCCAGAAATATTTTTTGTTTGATCTACTAAATCAGCAACCACTAAAAAGGTGAAATTTTTCTTTTCTGATTGTTTTCTGATTCCTTTTGTTTCTATAACATTATCTACAATTGATATTTTATTTTGAATTCCTTTGTTTTTTATCGCTTCTGCTAGATGATTGCTTACTGCGATTACTTCCTTGCAATTGTTTATTCGTTTAATTCTTTTTTTCTTTTTAAGGTTTGGAATAGCGTCAAATCTTCCATCTAAATATCCAGACCAATGTTCTGAGAGAATTATAGGTGTTTTTTTAAAATATTTTTCTGCAATCATAAATTTCTTCCTGCGATATGACAATGAATCAAATCAGGGTAGAATCCAGAATCTGCGACAGCAGATAAGCCTTTTTGAAGTGCTCTTAGATAAAACTTTATGCGTTTGTAGGCATTTCCTTTTGCACAATATACAACCTGAAACTCTTTAATGCCATTGGACTCATTAATAGTAAGAGAATTGGTAGAAATGTTTTTAGATCCAATTATTGAGAGAACTAAATTATTACAATCTGAAGCGGTGGCAATAATTTGTTTCTGAATGAATATTCCTAACTGGATATCATCTGGATTCGGATACCATTGAGGAATATGCAGTATTTTCGGTCTATTCATTTCTGCTAAGATAATAACTTTCGTTCAAACTTAGCCGACTAGGAATTCATAGTTTCTTGACCGAAAGATAGGCGGAAGAGAGATGAATAGTCAAAGCCTCAAACCACTGTTTTTTTCCAATCTCCTTTCTTTAAATACCAATAAGCCATTATCCCTAGCACGGAAAAATAAATAAATTCTGAGCACCAAACTAATTCTAATCTTAATTGTAAAATGACTGTCATATAATATGTGATGGTGAGGTATATTAAAATATTAATAAACTCCATAGCCATGGTTACTTTTGTATTACCGGTTCCAATAACCCCATTAAATAGTATTGAAGCCACACAAAAAAAATAGATTGTCATGCTAATAATTTTTAATGTTGAAATTGCCAGAGGGACAAGAGATGCATCGTTGGTGTACAGCAAAATAACTTGTTCGGGAGCAATCCAAATTAAACCTAATAAAACCGTAGTAAATACTAAGCATAAAATAATGACTTTCTTTAATAAGTCACCTATATAGGCACTTTTTCTAGCTCCAATTAGATTGCTTACTAATGTATTTGTAGCTGCGTTTAAGCCCATTAATGGAATTATTAAAACCATGTATAGACTTCTTATAATATGGGATACCGCTAATTCAGATTCTCCCAATTTTTCCAATATCATAAAGAATATGAACCATGAACCTAAAGCTAAAGTATTTTGGGTCATTACGGGTGCACTAATTTTGATTATGCGACCAAACAATTCTTTATTTAACTTGCCAAAGCGAAACATGTTGTACTTTGCCTTATTGGAATCCCAGCGACTATAAATTATGAAAAAGAGTAATGTTGTTATTTCTGCTATTACTGATGCTAAAGCTGCTCCTTTAACCCCCATTTCAGGGAATCCAAGTTCTCCAAATATTAATACATAGTCAAAAAAGATATTTGTAAGTGCCATTAATAGAGTAGAGTATGTTAATATATTTGTTCGTGTTGTACCAACAAAATAAGAAATGAAAACAAAATTGAAAAGGGCAAAGAGTATACCTGAAGAACGATAGTTCATGTAGGATATAGATGCTTTAGTAATTGAATCAGAATTGGTAAATGATTCAAATATTACAGGAGAAATATAATACAGAAGGAGAAACATGATAATTCCAAGTGGAATCATTAAAAATAAGGTATGGTTGAATATTGCTCCAACTTGTGTGTAATTTTTCTCACCGTTTCGTCTACCAATAATAATTTGAGAGCCAGTAGACATTCCCATTCCCAACATCACAAAAACAAAGTAAAAAAGGCCAGCGTTACCTGCCGCACCTAACTCAATTTTTCCCAATCTCCCCAAAAACGCAGTATCTGTCACATTAACAATGTTTTGAGCTACACCGCTTAAAACAATTGGTATTGAAATGTTTAAAATATGTTTGTATGATATAGCGCCAGAGTACATTCGCGCAAATATACGCTTATGTATTTAGGGTTTTGAAATAGTAGGCGCCGATAATTTAGTATTGACAACCTTAGCTTGTAGAATTTTAATAAATTCTACATCCTTGGCTGGTATGGAGTAAATATAATTTTCTCCAGGTTTGTGGTATTTGTTAAAAGGTAAATTAACTTGAATTCTTTTAGGCTTTCCTTTTATTTGAGCATCTACTATAATCTGAACTTCTAGGTCTTCTTTTTCATTTTCCAGAATACTTGATTTAGCTATTTTAGCCATAATTATCTGCACCTTTTCTTCTTGAACAATTCCAACTTCTTTTATTGTGCAATTTTCCGTAATAATTTCATTTTGAACAAAAAGTACTTTATTTCCCAAGATCATGGGATTGTTGTAAAAATAACTTTCCTCTCCATAAAATATATTGTGCCAAAGCTGATCATCTTTTCTGTTGGGTAACTCGTTAGAATTATTACTATTTTGTATGCTATCTGAAAGGCTGTAGGTAACAATTAATGAACCTAGGTAGGTCATGTGTTGATTTCCATAAGTGTTTTCAAAACAATTCGCAGTTAACATATCCTCTTGGTAAAATTGTTGGAAATCAAATAATTCATATCCGTATTCTTGTTCAATTAAGTTCAACAATATTTCATAGCGCGTATTGTAATTTTTAATATGCTCTTTATAAACAGGAATGGTGAAAAATACAGGTTGAATATTATTGTCCTCTAGTAAATCAATCAAAAGTTGCAAGCTATTTAACTGTTCATCGCTAATAGTTAAGCTATCCCCACTCACTGATGGTCCATCAGATTTGTATTTGTTTAAAATAGAATCTTCGATTCCAGAAGTAAACCGTACGTATCTTCCTAGGTATAGCTTGTTGTTTATGATTTCTTCTTTTTCTTTATTTTTTTTGATTTGCTCGGTATTCGTAAATAAGAAGTTATGATTTCTGATACTTGTCGACCATGCAAAAGCGTATTCCTCAATATCGAACCATTGGGGTGTCGTAATTACTTTCTCATAGATATTTCTACGCGCATCAAAGTCCTTATATAAAAATGATTTCCCAGAACCTTCTTTATCAGCCATAGTTGAACTATTCAGTGTGGTTACTTCTACAGCTACCATTTTTGGTTTACAAATAGTTAATGCCTCTCTAAGGTTATAATAGCACTGAGTTAAAGAACCATTGGGTGTTGCCAATACAAATGTGTTTAATCCAAGTCTCGAACTCATTGTTTTTGGGTTTATGCCACAGTAGGTTTTTGAATTACCAAGAATCAATAAATCAATTTCATTTTCACCGGTAAACTTATATATACCATTCCACCTTTTCTCAACATGATCTGCATCAAATGAAAAAAGTTTTGATGCATCTAAATAATAAATGGTGCCAAGAACAACAATTATTATTACCACTATTTTTATAAGCATTCTCTTCATTATAATTCAAATTTAAAATTGAAAGTATAAGAACTGATTATCGCTAACGTCTTCACCATATGCTCCCAAATAAATTATCATGAGTATAGCGGCAATATACACTGCAAAGCGGATAACAATGTTTCTGTCGGCGAGAAATTTATAAAGGTCTTGTTTCTCTTGAATGTAATCAAGGATATAAATACCAACTAAACAGTAAAATACAAATTTGAACTCTGAAACTGTTAGCCCTAGTTCATATAAGTTATTCCAACCGGTTAACGAGATGTTTTGAAATACATACATCGCATCATCAAATGTTTGCGCTCTGAAAAAGATTAACGAGCCTCCCCAAAGTAGCATTATAACCAAACTTTGAAACAACCTTTTAATAAAGTACGTTTTTGGTTTTTTGGAAGTTTTTTTTCTGTCAATAAACACTTGAACGATTAAAAAGAGTCCGTTTAATAACCCCCATAGAGCAAAGTTCCAGCTGGCCCCGTGCCATAAACCGCTCAATAAAAATGTAATAAGCAAGTTGATTAAATGTCTTTTTACTCCTCTTTTATTTCCTCCAAGTGGAATATAAACGTAGTCTCTAAACCATGTAGATAAAGAAATGTGCCACCTATGCCAAAAGTCAGAGATGGAAGTTGCCCAATAAGGTCTTCTGAAGTTACTTTGTAAGTCAAAACCTAATACTCTTGCAGCACCAATTGCAATGTTTGAATACGCCGAGAAATCCAAGTATAATTGAAACATGAAAAAGAAAGAAGCAATGAATAACGAGGCTCCGGTATAATCAAGTAAATAGTTGTTTGCGTCATCATGTTTGTATACAGTATTGACCAAAATAGCAAGCCTGTCAGCAATGACAATCTTCACAAAGAATCCCCATAACATAAGTAATAATCCATTTTTTACACGTTCGTATTCAAATGTGACCTTATTATAAAATTGAGGGATTAAGTGTTTTGCTCTTTCAATTGGACCGGCAACTAATTGGGGGAAGAATGACACGTATGTTGCGAAAATACCTATGTGCTTTATGGGTTTTATTTTTCCATAATAGATATCAATTGTATAGCTTAATGTCTGAAAAGTGTAGAAAGATATACCAACCGGTAATAGTAGCTTAAGGGTGCTTGGGTCAAATTGTATACTAAATAAATTTAAAGTGTCACGGATAGATTCATTGAAGAAGTCCCAGTATTTAAAAGTGAATAATAACCCCAGGTTGACAAATAAACTTAAGAATAGCCAAAGTTTTTTCCTTTTTTTAGAGTCCGCATTTTCAATTGCTAATCCAGCACAAAAATCAACTAAGGTGGAAGCTACAATAAGAATAATATATTCTGCTTTCCACGACATGTAGAAGTAGTAACTCGCAATTAATAATAGGAACCAACGAAATTTTTGAGGTAGTGCATAATAGAGCCCTACCACAATTGGTAAAAAGACCAAAAAATGAAATGAATTAAACAACATATACTCAGGGTTAAGTATTATAATGCTGAACAATATTAAGAAAATTTATTAAATAATACTCAAGTTTTTTTGTCTAAAAAATAAAGAATACACTTCATAATGAGTGTTTTATAGATGTATTGTTGGTTTCACTTAGCCAAATATTAAGCAATTCGGAATTAATTTTAGCTCAAATTTAATATTGTTCATTCCTAGCGAACTAGCCCAATAATAGTTCGCGCTGAGAAGCAACTTTCTTATCAGTAAGGTATTCATCGTATGTACACACTTTATCGATACATCCGTTAGGTGTTAATTCAATAATTCTATTGGCTACAGTTTGCGTAAACTCATGATCATGAGAGGTAAATAGAACGGTACCTGGGAAATCTTTTAATGAATTATTAAAAGCTGTAATTGTTTCTAAGTCCAAGTGATTAGTAGGCTCATCAAGAATTAATAAATTACCTTCTTTCAGCATCATTCTGGATAACATACATCTTACCTTTTCTCCACCGGAGAGTACGTTACTCTTTTTAAATGTTTCTTCTCCAGAGAACAACATCTTTCCTAAAAATCCTCTGATATATACTTCGTCTTTTTCATCTGAAAACTGACGCAACCAATCTATTAAATTATCGTCAGATTGAAAAAATTCGTGGTTTTCGTTGGGTAAGTAGGCTGTTGTAATTGTTTGTCCAAAATTAAAATCACCCGTATCTGGTTTTTCCGTGTTTGTAAGGATTTCAAATAAAGATGTAATCGCTAAGCCATTATCAGCTACAAAAGCAATTTTATTTCCTCTGGTAACATTGATGTCAAGCTTTTGAAACAACTGCTCTCCATCAAGTGATTTACTCAGGTTGTTCACATGTAATATTTGATCTCCAGCATCACGACCTTGTTTAAAGATGATTGCAGGATACCTTCTGCTTGATGCTTGGATTTCGTCAATATTAATTTTATCCAGAATCTTTTTTCTACTAGTAGCTTGTTTGGATTTTGAAGCATTTGCACTAAATCGAGCAACAAATTGCTGTAATTCTTTCTTTCTGTCTTCAGCTTTTTTGTTAGCTGCAGACCGCTGTCTTAGAGCTAGCTGGCTAGATTCGTACCAAAATGTGTAGTTTCCAGAGAATAGTTTAATTTTTCCAAAATCAATGTCTGCCACATGTGTACAAACTGTATCCAAAAAGTGTCTGTCGTGCGAAACAACTATTACTGTATTCTTAAAATCTAACAAAAAATCTTCTAACCAAGAGATTGTTTTAATATCCAAGTCATTCGTAGGTTCATCCAATATAAGTATGTCTGGATTTCCGAAAAGCGATTGCGCCAGAAGAACACGAACCTTTTCTGCTCCATTTAAATCCTTTAATAATTTATCATGAGAGTCTTCCTTTATTCCTAAGCCACTTAACATGGATCCAGCATCAGCTTCAGCATTCCATCCGTCCATTTCAGCAAATTCGGCTTCTAATTCAGATGCTTTAATTCCATCTGCTTCTGAAAAATCAGGTTTGGCATAAATAGCATCTTTTTCCTGCATCAAAGACCAAAGTTTGCCATGTCCCATAATAACAGTGTTCAAAACAGTTACTTCATCGTATTCGAAGTGGTTTTGACGCAACATAGCTAACCTTTTACCCGGTTCAATACTGATGTTACCAGACCCAGGGTCAATATCGTTGGAAAGGATTTTTAAAAAAGTAGATTTTCCTGCACCATTTGCGCCTATTACACCATAGCAGTTTCCTTCCGTGAATTTAATGTTCACTTCATCGAATAGTACTCTTTTCCCGTATTGTAGTGAAATGTTGTTTGCTGCTATCATGTTTGATGAGTTTTAAGGGCGCAAAGATAATGGTTTTATTTGGATTGTATCCTCTCACAACTTCGAAAGAGCAAACTCACTTGATGTATAATGGTCATTGAACTTAAAACACTAAGTATTTTCTTTTCCTTTTTCACCTTCAATAATTAAATGAATTCCATCTTCTTTTATTATTATGAGTTTATGTTTATAGAGCCAACCGATTGCTTTTTTGAAGACTTTTTTACTTATTTCCAATTCGGATTTAATTTCTTCTGGAGTACTTTTATCTGTAAGGTCTAAAAAGCCATTACTTTCTTTTAATGTCTCCAAAATTTTTGCAGAAACAGGCTCTATAATATGCTGAAACCCTTCTTTTTCCAAAACGATGTCTAGTTTCCCATCATCTCTTACAGTTTTAACAAAACCTTGTAAGAAATCTCCTTCTTGTAAACGTTTGAATATTTTCTCTTTGTATATAAGTCCCTTATATTTATCTTGAACAATAACATTTGCTCCTAAGTCTGAGAAATTTCGGACCACGAGGTCAACTTTATCTCCTTCTTTGACCTCAATTTTTTCGGATTTTAGGTATTTATCTATTTTACTGGTTCCTACCAGTCGCTCTGTTTTATCATCAACATATAAATAGATGATATACCAGCTTCCTTCCACCATTTTTTGGTGTTGCTCATTAAATGGGATTAGTAAATCCTTTTCAAGGCCCCAATCTACAAAAGCTCCAACTTCGTTTATCTCATTCACTTCTAAATAAGCAAATTCTCCGACTATAAGGTAAGGTTCTAATGTTGTTGCAACAAAACGATCTTCTGAATCTTTATAGATAAAGACCTTGGCTTCTTTTTTAATTCTGTGGTTATCCGAGATGTATTTATTGGGTAGCAATACTTCTGCTCCTTCCTCGTCAGCTAGATAAAAACCGTTATCAGATTTTCGCGTAATAATAAGCGTATTAAATTTTCCTAATTCCATTCCGGTAAAGATAGGTTATCATTCCAATTTGAATTACACATTAATATTTTGTAAGATTTCTTTTGCTTTAGGCGTGTAAAATAAATAGGTAACCATTCCAGATGAATCTTTGCTAAAAGTAGCCGCATCAAAATGCATAGAGAGCACCTCTTCCGTACTTCCTGAATAATCTATTTTTTTTATCCGTTCATCTTTTAATTCAAGATTAATCATAGGCGAGGAATAAGTAAATGCAGTTATCCGTTTTTTACTTATTAATATGGAGCCTATCATCATACTAGCTTTTTTTTGATAGTTCTTACTTGGAGATTTAAAGTCACTGTATTTTGCAATTATTTTTATACCCTCATCAAAAAGAGTGAGCTTGTTTCTACGAATATTTTTAGGAAGTTTCCCAATCCTAAACAATTTGTATAGTATGTGTTTGCCCATTTAAATTAATTCCTCAATAGGTTAATTCTACAAAATAAAACAAAAAAAGACCCCAACATGTGTCGAGGTCTCTTCATTATAGTAAATTGATATTAAACTGTAGCTTTAACCTTAGGTGCAGCGTCCATAATTTCTTCATTTGCATTACTAGCAAATTGCTCGAAATTTTTAACGAATTGCTCCGCAAGATTATTTGCTTTTTCATCGTAAGCAGCTTTATCTTCCCAAGTGTTTTTTGGACTTAAAATATCAGCTGGAACGTTCGGGCAAGTATTTGGCATTTCTAATCCGAATACTTCATGCGTTGTATAATCTACGTTGTTTAATTCACCTAATAAAGCAGAAGTAATCATTGCTCTAGTGTGCTTCAAACTCATTCTTTCACCTATTCCGTAAGCTCCACCGGTCCAACCTGTATTAATTAACCAAACGTTAACATTGTTTTCTGTCATTTTATTACCCAACATCTCAGCATACTTTGTAGGATGTAATGGTAAAAAAGGTGCTCCGAAACAAGCAGAGAAAGCAGTTACCGGCTCAGTAATTCCAGCTTCAGTTCCGGCAACCTTCGCGGTGTAGCCAGAAATAAAGTGATACATGGCTTGCCCTTTCGTTAATTTAGATATTGGAGGTAATACCCCAAAAGCATCTGCAGTTAAGAAGAAGATGTTTTTTGGTGTTGTTCCTTTACTTCCTGGAGCAATATTGTCAATATGATGAATAGGATAGCTTACCCTTGTATTTTCTGTTTTCGATTTATCTTCAAAATCAACATTTGATGTGTCAGCATGAAAATTAATGTTTTCAAGGATTGAACCAAATTTAATAGCATCCCAAATTTGTGGTTCTTTTTCTTGAGTTAAGTCAATGCATTTAGCATAGCAACCTCCTTCAAAATTAAACACAGAACCATCAGCCCAACCGTGTTCATCATCTCCAATCAATTGTCTTTCTGGATCCGCAGAAAGTGTAGTTTTACCTGTTCCAGATAAGCCAAAGAATACTGCTGTATCCCCATCTTTACCAATGTTAGCAGAACAGTGCATTGATAAGGTATCTTTTTCGTGAGGTAAAATAAAGTTCAATACGGAGAATATTCCTTTTTTGATTTCTCCAGTATAACCGGTTCCACCAATCAATATCATTTTCTTGGTAAAGTTGATTGATGCAAAATTATGCTGACGAGTGCCGTCAGTTTCTGGGTTAGCATACAATCCAGGAGCACATAGCACTGTCCATTCAGCATCGAAGTTCTTTAATTCTTCCATTTCTGGACGTAAGAACATGTTGTAAGCAAATTGATTTGACCAAGGAAATTCTGTGATTACTCGCAAGTTCAATCTGTAATTTTCATCTGCACAAGCATAAGCATCGCGCACATATACATCCCTTTCTTGCAGATAAGCAGTAACTTTGTCATACAATTTATCGAAATGAGCTGGAGTCATTTTAATATTGATGTCTCCCCACCAAACAGCTTCTTCTGTTTTTTCATCGCAAACGATAAATCTATCTTTCGGCGATCTTCCAGTAAATTCACCTGTGTCAATGGCGAGTGCTCCATTGTCTGCAAGAACTC
>JAQWQH010000247.1 GCA_029244805.1 Flavobacteriales bacterium | reverse complement strand
CAAAGGCTTGAACTTGCGCGAAAATCGGATAAAGAACCGGTAATTATTGTTACGCAGAAAGAAGCTGAAAAAGCTGAAAAAAGTAAAGTTAAATCTATGAAAACTTGGGTTTTTGAAGCTGAAAATGTACGTGATTTTGGCTGGGCATCCTCTAAAAAATTTATTTGGGACGCAATGGTTGTTCACCAAGAAACAAAAGATGTTATGGCTATGTCATTTTATCCTAAAGAAGGAAATCCGTTATGGGAACAATACAGCACAAAAGCAGTAGCGCAAACATTAAAAACATACAGTAGCTACACGTTTGACTATCCATATCCAGTTGCTATTTCTGTGCACGCTAAGGATCAAGGAATGGAATATCCAATGATATGTTTCAATTATGGAAGACCTGATGAAGATGGCACATATTCTCAACGTATGAAATACGGAATGATTGGAGTAATAATACATGAAGTTGGACATAACTACTTTCCGATGATTATTAATTCTGATGAAAGACAATGGACTTGGATGGACGAGGGTTTAAACACTTTTTTACAGTACCTAACAGAGCAAACTTGGGAAAGAGATTTTCCGAGCAGAAGAGGTGCTGCCTCTAAAATTGTTGACTACATGAAAGGGGATAAAAGCAACATCTCTCCTATTATGACAAATAGTGAATCAATTCATCAATTTGGTAACAATGCATATGGAAAACCAGCAACTGCTTTAAATATTCTGCGTGAAACAATTATGGGCAGAGAGCTTTTTGACCACGCATTTAAAACTTATGCGCAAAGATGGATGTTTAAACACCCTACTCCTGTTGATTTTTTTAGAACAATGGAAGATGCAAGTGCAGTAGATTTAGATTGGTTTTGGAGAGGCTGGTTTTACTCAACTGATCACGTAGACATCTCAATGGATGATGTTCAATGGTTTCAGGTGAGTACAAAAGACCCTACCATAGAAAAGCCTTTAGCTGAGGCCAGATCAAATGAATTTCCAGAAGATATAAGTACTACTAGAAATAAAAATGACATTGCAAGAACATATGCTGAAGAAGATAATTCTTTATATGATTTTTATAACTCCTACAACCCTTTTGATGTTACAGATAAAGACAAGAGAAAATATAAAAAATTTATTGAAGGTTTAAATGCTAGTGAATTGGGCATTTTAAAAAGTAAATTCAACTATTACCAGCTTTCATTTTCCAACAAAGGAGGATTGGTTATGCCATTAATTATTCAATTCACGTTTACCGACAAAACCAGCAAAACAATAAGGATTCCAGCTGAAATCTGGAAATCAAATAATTACAATATTTCGAAAGTTTTCTTTTTTGAAAAAGAAGTCATGTCAATTGAGTTAGATCCAAATCTAGAAACTGCCGATACTGATATTTCCAACAATGCATGGCCAAGAAAAATTGTACCAACCAGGTTTGAGCTATACAATAGATCTAAAAGCAGGCACTCCGGTGCTGAAAACCCAATGAAGGAAGCACAAAAAAAATAGATTCTCGACAAATTTGTTTTGGAAACTACTTCAATTTCAAAATTTCCATCTAACAAATAAATACATTCAGAAATTATATTTTACCATAAAGAAATATAAACCGTATGAATCAAAATTTAATTCTAAAATTAATTGTATTTCATTAATTATATTTCATACATTGGTCAATCAAATTTAATACAATGAATAAGTTTACAATATATACGGAAAGATTTTATTTCAATTACTGAAGCAGGAAACGTTTTATCGATTAACTAATTGAAAGGCCTTCCAAATCGGAAGGCTTTTTTGATAAATAAACACAATGGGCAACATTACTTTTACATGCATTTATCGCTTATATTTTATAAAAATAAAATGAAGGATATTAATGTAATTAATACAGAAGAAGCCTTTCAAACAGAAGGCTTCTTTTTTTATTAAATTGATTATGACAATAAAAACGATTGCAATACAAGGAATTAAAGGTGCCTTTCATGAAGAGGCAGCAAAAAACGTATTTGGAAATAAAATTAATATCTCACCTTCTATTACATTCCAAGAATTAACCAGTAAAGTGGTAAACGAGGAGGTAGATTATGCATTAATGGCCATTGAAAATACAATATCTGGTACAATTCTTCAAAATTTAGAACTGATTCGAAATAATGATCTAGCAATCATTGGTGAAACCTATCTGCGAATTGAACAAAACCTAGGTGGGTTAAAAGGAGCGAATATTCATGATTTAACTGAAGTTAGTTCTCATTACATGGCATTGAATCAATGCAGAGCTTTTTTTAAAAACCACCCTGCCGTTAAATTAGTTGAATCAGCGGACACAGCTTTAAGTCTAAAAAAAGTTTCAGAACAAGATAATCCGCAAATTGCTGCTATTGGAAGTAAACTTGCAATTGAAGAATATGGATTAGAATTATTAGCTCGAGGTATTGAAACAGACAAAAGTAACTACACACGCTTTGCTGTTTTAGGAAAACAAATCGACACCTATACCGATGGAGCAAAAGTAAGTTTATCCATTATTCTCTCTAACGTTTCAGGTGCCTTATCAAAAGCAATTTCCCTACTCCATTTATTGGGTGTAAATCTAACTAAGATTGAGTCTGCTCCAGTGATTGGAAAACCCTTTCAATACCGATTTTTTTTAGATTTCATTCTTCATGAAAAAGTTAGTTTTCAAAACACAATTGAAGCCCTCACACCATTGACAATTGAATTAAAAATATTAGGAAAATACCATCCCGGGAAAATCGATTACACATGAAAATTATTGAAGCAAAAAGGTTAAATAAAGTTTCTGAATATTACTTCTCTAAAAAACTGAGGGAAATAAATGAAATCAATCAAAAAGGTATCCAAGTGATCAATTTAGGAATTGGAAGTCCAGATCTGGAACCACCCAAAGTAGTTATAAATGAACTGAAAACATGGTCATCCCAAAATAATGTTCATGGTTATCAGCGGTATAATGGCATTCCTGAGTTACGATTAGCTATAAAAGAATGGAGCAAAAAAGTTTATGATATAGACCTAAACGCAGAGACTGAAATATTGCCGCTAATGGGATCTAAAGAAGGCATTTACCACATAACTCAAGCCTTCGTTAATACTGGGGACAAAGTGCTCGTTCCTATGCTAGGGTACCCTACTTATCGGTCGGTCTCAAATTTAGCGCAAGCAATAGTTGCAGAATATTCGATCAAATCAGATGGAAGCTTTGATTTGGATGAGTTATCTAGTTTATTAAGCGGCAACACCAAGGTTCTTTGGTTAAATTATCCGCATATGCCTACAGGAACTCCTGCTAATAAAAAAGCAATAACACAATTGATAGCATTGGCAAATGAAAATGGATGCATTGTTATTAATGATAATCCTTACAGCACGCTGTTGACGGATGACTACTTCAGTATATTTCAGATTGATGGAGCAAAAGAAAACTGTCTTGAACTCAACTCATTAAGTAAATCACATAATATGTCCGGCTGGAGAATTGGTTGGGTCAGTGGAAAAACAGAATTAATTCAATCCATATTGAAAGTAAAAAGCAATATGGACTCCGGAATGTTTCTACCTATTCAAAAAGCTGCAATCAGTGCCTTAAACGTCTCTACAGATTGGATTAAACAACTGAACCTTATCTATTCTGAAAGAAGAAAAGTTGTATGGAAAATTTTAGATGAATTGAATTGTTCTTATTCAAAGAACAATGTTGGGTTATTTGTATGGGCAAGAATACCGGATAGATCCGATAGTGGAGAAATATGGACAAATGAAATTCTGGATAAAGCAAAAGTATTTATCACTCCAGGATTCATATTTGGAACAAGTGGCAATAAGTTTATCCGTGTTTCATTGTGCAATTCAACCGATGTTTTGGGAGAAGCTTTGAATAGAATAAATAATTTAAAATAAAAAGTGATGTTAACAAAAACTGAAGCCTGGCCGCAACTACAAAACAATAATCCATTAATTATTGCGGGGCCATGCAGTGCTGAAACTGAAGAACAAGTAATGCAAACTGCGAATAAATTAAAAAGTGATAATCGTATAAATATTTACAGGGCCGGAATCTGGAAACCTAGAACAAAACCAGGAAGTTTTGAAGGAGTTGGAAGTATCGGTCTTTCATGGTTGCAACGTGTAAAAAAAGAGTTAGGAATACCAGTAGCTATTGAGGTTGCGAATGCAAAACATGTCGGTGAAGCTCTAAAAGCAGGAATTGACATACTTTGGATTGGCGCCAGAACAACAGCTAACCCATTTGCAGTACAAGAAATTGCAGACGCACTAAAAGGTGTTGACATTCCTGTATTGGTAAAAAACCCTGTGAACCCAGATGTAGCATTATGGATAGGAGCAATTGAAAGGTTAATCAAAGCCGGAATCAATCGAATTGGAGCAGTGCATAGAGGAGTATCACAATTCGAAAAATCCTCTTTCCGTAACAATCCAGAGTGGCAAATGGTTATTGAATTAAGAGAGCAACTACCGAACATTTTACTGATTAATGATCCGAGCCATATTAGTGGAAATCGAGAGTTAATTCATAAAATATCGCAAACTGCAATGGATCTAAACTTTGATGGACTAATGATTGAATCACATGTCGAACCCGATAATGCATGGAGTGATGCTGCACAACAAGTAACACCCGAGCAGCTAACAACCATTCTGGACCGGTTAATTGTACGAGCTGAAATACCAGAAGGAATTGAATTAAAAAGTATCGATGAACTCAGGAAGTCAATCAACTTTATAGATGAACAAATCATTGATTTATTAAGTTACAGATCGCATGTAATAAAAGACATTGCTCAATTCAAATTAAACAATGGCATGACTGTTTTTCAAAAAAACAGATGGAGTTCGTTGCTTGCAAAGCACCAAAAGCAGGCAGAAAAACTCTACTTAGAACCCAAACTAATCTCGAAAGTATTCCATGCTATTCATCAGAATTCAATTAATACGCAGAATAGTTTACTGAATAAATCTGTTAAAGATACGCAACAATAAAGGCTTTTATGACAGAAACTTTTATTTGTGGATTAATCTGGCGAAGAATTCTCTATTTCAATCTCTTTGCTTTTTTTAGCAGCACTTTTTGCTTTTTTGGCAGCCTTCCATTTTTCCCTGCTTTCTTTATCTTGGCATTCTGTGCAATTATTACCGCCAAACCGAAAAAGATTTGCCAATTTACAAAAGAGCTCACCCGCATTATCAAAACTCTCTTGATAGAATAATCCAACACCTTGAGTGTAATTGGACTGATCCACTTTAGCAATGTCATATTCATTTGACTCATTAAAAGCATGAACCCTTAAGTTTCCTTCGGGTGGGTTTAACTTGTACTCAACATCCACATCACCAATTAAACTGCTATTATTATTTCCTCCAGAGGACTCATTATCATGAGAAACACCAACATTGGTTTTAACTGTTAATTTATCATTAAACAATTGTGTTGACATCGCAACTGCGACTTCATCATTAGTTATTTCATCGCCAGGACGATAATTAAATCCCAAATCAAAATCATCGGAAAAATTTGAAATCATATTACTTAATTGGTTTGAAAGAACCTCACTCGTTGTAGTCTCGACAAAGCCAAGCCTATCTCCTTCCGGCTCTTCCACATCCGATCGCGGTAAAAATTTATTTAAAATTAACAATGAAAATACCTGCTTATTCATTTCTTGTTCCGTAGAAACTAAGTTTCTTAAAACTGACTTTGCATTCTCGTCTGAACGTGGGATTGAAATATCAAATCCAATATTGGGGTTAAATAAGTTTTGTGTCAAATGCATTATGCACTCAATATCCGCTTTTTGCTTGTATCCTTCCCTATCATTTATAGGCATGATATCATATAAACTTGCTTTCAATGGGTAATATGCCTTAATATCCAAGTCCGCACTATAAGGATCTCCATACCAACTAATTGAACTACCTGGTTTAACTTGAAATTTTTTATTTATAAAATCTTTAAGCGTGAACAGATAACTTCCTTCTGAAACTTCATAGTTTCCAAACATGGAAAAATCATAGAATTTGTCAATATACATATCTATGTGTCCTATTCCATTAGCCCGCATTGCATCACCGACCACTTCATCAAATACCAGTTGAAATTCAGCTTCATTCGTTAAATCCATACTCAGGTTTAAGTTAATACCCTCAAGATCTACTTTGTATTCTTCCTCAGAAATTTCATTATTTACAAACGTCACAAATTCTTTCAATACAACATCTTCGGATCCATATAACGGCAATGTAATGTTTGTACCTTTCTCGGTTTTCGCATTAATAGTAATATCCAGTATATCTTCGTAGTTCATCGATAAATCTCCGGACACAAAAGCATCCCCATAATACAATGGGTTCATATTATAATTAGTATTTAACACTTGAAATGGTTCATCAAATGTGGCGAAGAAATCATAACTATACTTCTCGAAATTTTGATGAAAGACAGAACCAACTACAAGTGCCTCAGAACCATATTTATCCAACATAGGAATTCCATTTAATAAAACCATATCTGGCTCTATTAGAACCTGTCCATTTGCTGTATATTTTACATTCAACATTTCCATTTGGACAGCAGTCTCATTTAAGAATAAGTTACCCTTAAATTGAGGAGAACTCAGCTCTCCTTTCAGATAAATAGCTCCTTTTGTATTACCCTCTACAACCACTCCATCCGGCATAAACGCATTTACAAATGTCAAATCAGTATTTTTAAAATCAAACTGAAAGTCCAAATTATTATCAGGTCTATTAACATAATAATGGCCTCTTGAAATAGCAAAATCCGATATATCATTCGACCTTGTCAATTCCCCAACTAGTTCCATTCTTTGTTCGTTAGTGTTCCAAGATGTGCTGGTTTCAATATTCCCCGCATAATACCCATTTATACTTAGATCCTCTACTAAGGAATAAGCCGAAAAATACCCATCATCGTAAAGGTTTGAAGCATATCCATCGAGAAA
The DNA here is from genome assembly GCA_029244805.1 of Flavobacteriales bacterium. Lineage (GTDB taxonomy): Bacteria > Bacteroidota > Bacteroidia > Flavobacteriales_D > Parvicellaceae > CALSMU01. Next base: position 13,054 of record JAQWQH010000247.1, on the reverse strand, counting down.
CAAAGAACCATCTAATTGCATTGCATCTAAATTCACTAATGCAGATATGCTATTTAAGTTAAACCCTGCTATTTCAAAATTCATTTTATCTTCAGGAATCTCGGAAATAATGCCATCCAACTTGATTAATTGATCTTCATTTTTTGCAATTATTTTATCTAAATGTATAGAGGTCGAGTCTACTCGAACATGAGCATCTCTGTCAATATGCCACATTCCAGCACTCGAAAACACCTGAGATGGATGAACATCAAATTCAAATTGACTAGAACTCATTATGTAGCCATCACCATAGAGCTTTCCCCAATAAGTGGAATCATCTGCCGACCAATAAATATTGGTACCTATATTGTCTTCGTAGCTTTTGCTATCAGGTTAACATTTTGAATGTAAATTTCTTCTGAAAGGAATAAAGAATCGACTGTTAAATCTAATGTATAAAAAAGGTCGAGACCAGATATTCTTTGTGTGGTATCCAACTGAATGCCTGCAAAACGCACATCGCCATACTCTATCCAGTCCGATTTCACAAACAACTCTAAAGCATCATCTTCACTTACATAATCGCAGCGAAGAGCTGTTGCAGGGGCTATCCGTAAGCTAGGAAAAAAAAGTTCTGTCAATTTTGAAAGATCATTTATTTGAATGCCCAAATTAAATTCTTCGTGTGTTAAGTAAAAATTTTCTGCATTTGGAAACAACGATGGTAATACCTTTGCTCCCAAATAAGAAAGACTATTTTCAATGGAATCTAGATTAAACTCTCCTTCCATTGAGATGTTTGCGAATTCTGAGAAAACATCTATGGTATGGTAATTTGTATTTCCTTTGGATTCAAGCATTATAGATTCAAAAGAATAATCGGTTCCCTCTTCAAAATAAGCTACATCCGTAAAATAAACCAACCCTGTAAAATCATCTATATTAGTTCCACTTCCTTCTGCCATAAGATTAAAACAGGTAGAAGCAGTTTCCCGCGTATTGATTAAATGCAAATCATAAGGATTAGCTTTTACTACTTCTGTGATAAAGCTAAACTCATAAGGTGCTTTGTTTAAATCAATATTTCCTTCAAAATTTAAATCAACATTTTGATCGGCAACAGTTAAAAAACCATCAAAAGATTTTTCTTTGAAATGACCACTAATATTTACTTCATCATAGGTATACCCTTGCAAATCAAACTTATTCAAATGACCATCTACCAGAACATCTAAGTCATCAACTGCTAAGCCTTTCCCTTTAATATTTAAATCTGAAGTAAAATTACCAAAAACGCTTGAGTTTGTTAAGCTCGATAAATCGATTCCTGCAGTGCTCAGATAACCATTGTAATTAAATTGTTGAGTACTATCAATGTTACATAAAAAACTACCGTTGGCAGCACCTATATCTGTAAGTATATCTAAGGAAACATCAAAATCGTGATAATACCCATTAGAACTTCCCGTTACGAGAATTCCTCCAAGACTGGATAGTTCCCCGGGAATTTCAACATTTTCCTTTAAACCAAACTTCATTAAATCTATTGTTTCCAAATCCATTTTGGATGTCTGCAACGCATTAATATTCAGAGCTACTTGCGTACTATCTAAATTCGGCAATCCTTTTAAAGAAATATCGCCATCGAAGTAGGTACCTTCAGAAAAGCTGATAAATAAACTACTTAAATTTAAATCATTAATAGGACCTTCTATTTCTGTAATTAAGTCAATCGAAAAATCGTATGCTTCCAGAGAAGGAACGAAATAAGATATATCTTTCATGTTAATCGAAGACATTTCAACATTAGCAAATAGTCGAACATCTTCTACAAAATTTGACAAGTGTTGATGGCCATCAAAATTCAACTCAACACCTTTAGTGACAATTTTGGAATAAGGAGTTTTTACGAATAATTTACCCAATTTAACCTTTCTAGAATTAACTAACATATGTGCATTCAGACTATCCAAACGAAAACCACTTCTATCCGTCAGAGCAAGTCCTAGAACATTCATACTAGTAATATCTCCTCGGTTTCTAAGTCCAATTATTTTTCCAGAAACATCCCATAAATCTAGATGATCATAATCAACCCCATATCCTTTTAGTTCTTTGTTCCAATCGTAATAGGTTATGTGTGATTTATTTAAGTTAACCTCCTTAATTTTCATTGTAAAACTGGATGATTTATCTTCATCTGAGGAAAAATAGTTGACGAGAAATTGCAAGTTGAATTCTGTTTCACCCGCATACTTTTGAATTTTCAAACGTGCACCTTCAGCATTGATACCGCTCAAAATAACAAACTTACTTTCCAAACTTAAATCGGATAAAGCTCCATTTATATGAGGGATATACAACAGTGTATCATTATGCCTATCACCAACATAGAAACCATTAATTTCGGCATATTCAAAGCCATTGATTTTCACACTCTCAATCGATACGTCAGCATCTAGCTCGTAAGAATAAAATTCTGCCAAACTTGTCGCGAGCTGCGTCTGCATCCAATCAGAACGGATAAAAAATATAAGCACAAGACTGAAGAAAAAAACTATTTCAAATAGATTTGCTACCGTTCTTAAGGAGTAAAACCCTATTTTTTTAATAGTTTTGAGCACTTTATTTAATTAAATGAGTGTAACAAACAAATATAGCATCATTCTTGGTATAGAATCAAGTTGTGACGATACTTCTGCCGCAATAATTAGAAATGAAGAAATCCTGTCGAATGTTATTGCATGCCAAGATGTTCATACCAAATATGGAGGTGTTGTCCCGGAACTTGCTTCTAGAGCGCACCAACAAAATATCTTACCCGTAGTTGATACAGCTTTGAAACAGGCCGGTATCACTAAGAATGAGCTTACAGCAATCGCGTATACACAAGGTCCTGGGTTGCTTGGATCTTTGCTTGTTGGAACTTCATTTGCAAAATCGATGGCAATGGGGTTAAACATCCCTTTAATTGATGTCAACCATATGCAAGGACACATACTTGCACACTTTATTCAAAAAAAAGAAGACCACAAACCCACACCAAATTTCCCATTCATTTGCTTAACAGTAAGTGGTGGACATACACAAATCGTATTAGTAAAAGACTATCTAAGCATGGAGTTAATTGGTGAGACAATAGACGATGCAGCTGGAGAGGCTTTCGACAAGGCAGCTAAGATTTTAGGACTTCCATATCCTGGAGGTCCACTTATAGACGAACTAAGTAAAACGGGTGACGCTGCAAAGTTTACTTTTACATTTCCTAAAGTAGGAGAATTTAACTACAGTTTCAGCGGACTTAAGACGCAGTTTTTATATTTCTTACAAAAAGAAGAAAAGTTGAACGATAAATTCATTCATGAAAACCTAAACGATATTTGCGCCTCTTACCAACAGCATATAGTTAACTATTTATTTATCAAATTAAAAAAAGCTATTACCCATTACAACGTAAAAGATGTTGCTATTGCAGGAGGTGTTTCAGCAAATAGTTGTTTGAGAAAAAAACTAGAAAAAACCGGAAAGGAAGAAGGTTGGAATACTTTTATTCCTGAATTTGAATATTGTACTGACAATGCAGCAATGATTGCTATTACTGGACTGTACAAACTAGAAAAGGGACATATCTCGAACCAAAGTTCTACTCCTTCCGCAAGAATGAAATTTTAACATATATTTTTCGTGGCATAAAAAAAGCCATCTCTATGAGATAGCTTTTTCAAAAAATAAATGAATTTATGTTAGCAAACTTTAACGTTTACCGCATTTAATCCTTTTTTACCTTCTTTCAATTCATACTCAACCATATCATTTTCTTTAATCTCATCGATTAATCCTGATACATGCACAAAGTATTCGCTTTTGTCTTCTTCGTCTACAACAAAACCAAATCCTTTAGTGTCGTTGAAAAATTTTACTGTTCCTCTTTTCATTGTAATAATTTATTAGGTAGCGAAAGTAATAATATTTCGGAAAAATGTTCCTTTTTTATTGAAAATATTTCATCTCTTTCTATTTATTCGTCTAAAGAAAAACAGACTTGAAAAAAGCAACCAATCTAGTTTATTACGCTGAGTTATTTTTAGCCTAATTAATCTATTTTGATAAATTTCAAAGTCTGAGTGGCAATTCTAAAAATATAGATATTTGGCGGTAATGAAGAAATATCAATACTTGCATTTTTGCCATTTATTGATCCAGACACCACTATTTCTCCGAAAATATTTACAATATCGAATTCATTATTTACTGAAACTTCAAAATCCATGTTAAGGCGATTTCTGGCAGGATTAGGAAAGATAACTACATCATTTTCATTTTCGAAAAAATCATCTATGCTATTTGTTTGATACTCTTTTTTATATACCCATGCCATACTTTTCGAAGAATAACTATTTGGATCAAAACCACCAAAGTAAATAGCGTCTTCATTGAAAAAGGGAGATGATACATAACATCTATTAGCAACTAAAGCAGAATCATTTATACCGATAGGGCCATTTATTTCTTCAATAGAATATTGACCATTAGAATCTCGTTTCGCAAACAAGCCACCTTTGTAGTAACCGTTCCATGTCGGATAACCTCCTCCCGATATATTCACTTCAAAACCAATCATATGGATGTGTTCAGAGCTAATAGGATCAATATAACTGTAAAACTCATTGTACGCACCTAGGACATAATTGGCAGTTGACCCTACCAAAAAATTCTCTACTAGCAAAGATAATTTAGCTTCATAAATACGATCAAAGCCTCCATTTCCATCAGGTTCCAAACGGTATATAATTCCTTGAGACTGACCATTAGGACACCACATCAATAATAGGGCTTCGTCATTGCTACTTGGATTATCAATCACCGTCAATCCTCGAATACCTCCAACAGCAGAATTAATATTTGTGTTCAAATCGCTAAAGTCATGCGCAACTGCATATGTTGCAGAGATACCATCAATACGTTTATACAGTTTATTTCCTGAAGAAAAATACAAAGTATCATTTGCTACTGACATGCCCAATGACCTTATTTCTAAAGGACCATATTCAGGTGCAGAAATCCAATCAATTTTTCCTGAAATTGAGGGATTGTATTTTCCTTTAAAAACACCCTGAGTTCCTACAGTTGCAAAAATATATTCCAAACCAGTCTGCTGATCATTGTAAATTTGGATATCCCTAACAGAATAGTTCTCTCCAGCCGGAAAGCCTCCCTGCACTATTAGACTTTCTTCCCAATTGCCATTTGAATCATTTCTTAAAAAACTCTTCACCTTAACGTTACTTGTTAAATAGTTTGGAGCATAACCGGCTGCAATCAATACGGTATCTGGCGAAGATAACAGGTTACCAAATTGATCTTTGGTGAAAATGATTTGTTTAAGCGTTTCTGGTCGGAGATAATTCGTGCCTAGAACCAAATCTTCCTGCCAATTACCAGCGGGGTTATCCAAGCGATTTATTTGCCCCCAACCAATACTACTGTTAGTTCCCCCATACCAAATATTGTTGATATCTTCCCAATAGCCAACCGATGCAAACAACTTATTTTTATGACTAACCAACTGCAGCACTTCCGAGCCTCCAAGAAAATTACCATTTGAATCGTACCCACCCGCAGTAAATGATTTGGTCCAAACCTGACCATTGAGAGCTATAGAAGGACCCATAGCCAATAGTAAAATTAAAATTCGTTTTGTGAAATATAGTATCATTATGATTAAGATTTATGAATACACCGCATTTGTAATGTTTAACCCTACCACATTACAAAAAGTATTTCAAAAACGTGAAAAAAATACGGATATAAACAATATTGTCTTTTTGATAAATCGACTAAATCCTATAGGAAAAGAACAATCTATTTTATTAAGCAAAAAAAAAGCTACCTCAATGAGATAGCTTTTTTCAAAAATAAAATTATTTATTCTAACAAACTTTTACGTTTGCAGCATTTAAACCTTTTTTACCTTCTTGTAATTCGAATTCAACCGTATCATTTTCTTTAATCTCATCGATTAAACCTGATACGTGCACGAAATACTCTGTTTTTGTTTCTTCGTCAATAATGAAACCAAATCCTTTGGTGTCATTAAAAAATTTTACTGTTCCTTTTTTCATTATAAAAATTTATTAGGATGCAAAAATAGAACTAATAACGTATAAAGCGAATTTATTTGTGCTTTAAATTTAAATCTAACTTTATTTAACCTAATACACTCAAGATCAATTTACTGTTTTTCCGAGTTTGAATTATATAGGTTTTAACTGCCATTTATTATACTGAAGCCAAAACAAAAAAACAATTAGCGTAACACTTATTTAATACAGTTGTAGATCTCAAACTTGTCATTATGCATGACTCTGATCACATTATTAAATACCCTCTCTAAGTGTGGACCATAATTTATATGTCGATTCGCTACCATTTGAAACTTCCCACCTTGTTTGAGGCAATACGATACCTCTTTAAAAAGTCGCAAAGAAACTTCGATATTGGTCTCATATTCAAAGTGAAATGGAGGATTACACACAACCAAATCGATAGAATTCTCTTCAATTTCTTTTAGTGTATCGTTATAATGAAAATAGACATTATCTCCTTTTAAATTAAGTTTAGCAGATTTTACAGCCAGATAAAAATCATCAATTAAATGTATTTTACAATTAGGCAATTGCTTTTGTATTGTATAGCCAAGTACACCGTTACCGGCAGCTAAATCCAGAACCTGATTCGTATTTTCTTCTACATGTAAATTATTGATAAAAAATTGAGTTGCCTGGTCTATTTCTTTCGCGGAGAATACCCCATAATATTGCTTTAATATTGCACCATCACTGAGAATTACCTTGTTTATTAATTCATTTTCTTTTACTTCTTTTTTCTTTTTTAAAATCAAGAGTCGCGCCTTTTTCTTTGCTAAGCTTTGTTCAACTACTTCAAAATATTTATTGGAAATTGCTAACAATTGCTTTGTAAAATGCCTTGTCATAAAAGAACAATAAACAACAGTATCGTCCTTTATACAAGTAACTATCTGAGCTAAATACAATTCAAATAAATTTACAGATTTGGGTATCTTCATCAGAACTATATCGAATTTTTCGTCAATACTAGAAAGCGGGTTAACAAAACGGCTATCATCAAAAATTAACCCATTATTCTCTCGATTAATTTTGTGAGATTTTTCTTGACTTTTATAACTTATTACCGAAAGAACATCACTTTTATTGAGTTGGCAATTTAAATATCCAAACCTATCATTGTAGGTAATAATTTTCTTTTCAGATATGTTTTGATCCAAAAATTGCTCCAATAAGAGCTCATCAGCCGAACTCCATGGCTTTAGAGATCGGTCAGTTGTATTTGGGTATCTAATTATTTTCACTTGGTAAAGAAACGAATTAAAGTTGTTTTACTTAACCAATTTGGTCATATAAATATACTTTATAAAAAGAATAGTTTTTAGTGAAATTAGCTATCCTATATTCGCTGCATAAAGAAAGTATTTATAGTACTTGGATTTTTTTTATTTTATTCCATTTTTTTTTGGTGGGCACTTGCCCACTCATCCAATTTTGTTGTTAACCGCTCATTTCTTTACAGAATCATCTCCTAAACTGCATACTGAATGCAGTAGTTATAACTTGGTTGATTCCTCTTTTCTAATTAACAATGATACCATTAGTCGGAAAAATTGAGAAAATTGATTCAGTATGGGTTATTCCAACTAGAAAAAGGCCTATCTCATAAGCCACTTAAAACTATGATGTCTTTGGGGAATTATTGATCTTTCAGAAACTTTCTGCAGTCTATCAGGCAGAGCCATTATATAATCTCTTGCTTTTTCAGCTTTGTCATTCAATCCTTTAATATTCGTGATATCCCAATCTTTCAACAGCGACTTTAGAATATCAATATAATCAGCAGATGTATATACTTTTGTTCTCTGAGCTGCTTCTGAGAAATAAGTATAAACTTCACCTATATTTTCGCCTGATTCCCTTAAAAAATGAGCGGGCATAGTAATTTTCTTTTTCATCATAAATTGAAATGCTAGCATCATTTCACTTGGATCCAATTCAAATATACGACGAACAAACTCTTTGTAGGCTGTGCCATGTCGAGCTTCATCCGCTGCAACAAAAGAACACATTTTAGCTAATTGTTTATTTCCTTGTTTATTCACAAATTGCCCCACTCTTCGATGTGAAACGTTCGTGGCTATTTCTTGAAAACTCGTATAAACAAAATTCTTATATGGATCCGTAGCTGTATGAATATCAAAACCATCACCAATTAAATATTGGGTAGAGATTTCCATTTCTTTCATGTTAACCCGGCCACTTAAATAAAGGTATTTATTCAACATATCACCATGCCTATTTTCCTCAGCAGTCCAAGCCCGAATCCACTGAGTCCAACCTTTTTTTTCACCTTGATCAACACCGTCTAACCCCATCAGCCATGATTGGTAGGTCGGAAGTGCTTCTTCAGTAATTGTGTCCCCTATTAGAACTGCAAAAAGATCATAATCAATTTCCATTGCCAACTCCTGTAACTCTTTGACTTCTTCTAAAAAATCGGGTGAATTAGAGTTTGGCAACATATCAGTTGGCTGCCAATTTTTATCGGGTGAAACCAGAAATTTATCAAGTAACTCATCCATTGAATTTCCAAGGATTTGCATTACTTCTCTTCGGTGATTTATATCGTACATCTAATTGAATTAAATTAAAAGTTGTACAAAATTACACTATAACGAAAGTCTTTAAGGCATATATTAACTTTTGTTTTGAATAAAACTTTAATAGACTTATTAGTTTGTTTCTCAGAAGAAAAATAATCTCAGTTTATTTAGCAATGCTGAAGTTAATTCTGACAAATTATTTTTTCGGATTAAACCAATTTGATTGTTCTTTTCTATTCAGGAAAGTCCATGCAACAATTCTACTTTTCTTGTTTCCTTGGCCCATATCGATAGTCTTAAACTCTGCTGCACCAATTGAATCTAAAGCTGCGTAAATACTTTTCAATGTTACTTGTTTAGCTACTTGTGTTGTAAACCATAAGCACTGACTAGAAAAAGATTTACTTTGGCGAATCATTGCATGTATAAATTTCTTTTCACCACCTTCACACCACAGCTCATTATTTTGACCTCCAAAATTTAGAACTGTCTTATCCGTTTTTTGACCTTTTAGGTTTTTTAATTTACGTTGAGTTCCGGATTGAGCTTCTTCTATTGATGCATGAAAAGGTGGGTTACAAATTGTAATATCAATTCGTTCTCCATTTTTAATTATCCCGTAAAAAACGTTATTCGTATTTGGCTGATGTCTGATTTCAATACCCTCTTTTATTAAAGGATTGGCTTCGATTATTTTGTTTGCTGACTCCATTGCAATGGGATCTGATTCTGACCCAATAAAATACCAACCATACTCTTTGTTTCCTATAATTGGGTAAACGCAGTTTGAACCAACTCCAACATCTAAACATTTTACTTTCTTTCCTTTTGGGATACTTTTTCTATCTCTTCCTAATAAATCTGCAACATAATGGATGTAATCCGCTCTACCAGGAATTGGCGAACACAAATACCCTTTTGGAATATCCCATTCTAAGATATCGTAAAAATGCATCAACAATGCTTTATTTAGCATTTTAATGGCTTCGGGATTGAAAAAGTCAATTGATTCATCGCCGTAATCATTCAGTTTTACAAACTGTTTTAATTCAGGGCATGTTATCGAAAGTGTCCTAAAATCATATCGCTCTCGGTGCTTATTGCGAGGATGCAAAATCGATTTAACTTTGGGGTGTTGTTTTTTAGGTGGAAGCATTTATTTCATATTATTCTAGATTGCAAAATCTACAATTAATTTCTTTTTATCCGTATGGCTAACGTTTTCTTTAAAATCATTGATATACATATTTTAGGACCAATCCATCTATTGAAATTAGATAAACACCTTTTTTAATTTTGGAGATGTCAATACTGTTATTGATTTTGATAAAGTTTATTTGATTACCGTCCATGGAATAAACTTTAATATTTGATCTACATAACCGAAAATAAACTATCCAACCATTCAATATTTCCCACCCATCAGTTACGGGGCTGATAAAAACTAACACAGACATTACTGCAAGGGAAGGACTACATGTAGTGAAATTTTAAGATGGATAAAAAGGTTAATTAAAGGCAAAAAAAAAGCCGTTTTGTAAAACGGCTTTTTAAATTTTTGATGAAAAGTTTATTTCACATAAACTTTCTTTGAAACGATTCCTTTATCAGAACGAACGTTTACCATATAGATTCCTGAAGCAAAATCTTTCAACTCTATTTCTTCTCTGTCAGAGTTAATAGATTGAGAAAATACCTGCTGTCCAGAAACGCTTGTGATAGTAGCATCTGCAGAATTAGTACCGTTCAATAAAGAGATTACAACGTTGTTGTTGGCACTAACAATTGAAGCAAAGTCATTCAATTCTGACATACCAACAGTACCCATATCACCAGCAATTATGTCTGCTCCTGGTATAGGTTGAAAAGCATAATCCTTAATTGTTAAGATATCTCCTTCTGCGGACATATCAACACGTACCCAACCGTAGTGAGCAGCTCCTGAAGCATCAAATTGAACACCTATGTAAGCATCAGTTGCTCCTAGAAAATTTCCATTTGAGTATGGTCCGTAAGAAGTAGCAAATGGAGGTCCTAAATATGTTCCCTGAACCACACCTAATGCAGCTCCTGAACTAGAAAAACTTCCTGCAGCACCGATTGCAGCACCAGCCGCAACATTTGCCAATGCTCCGGAAGTGGTAGACATCCAACCAGCATTTGCTCCAGAACCAACGTCAGCACCAGCTCCTACATAAGTACCAGTATATGAAACAGAACCTGTTCCATAAGCAAAGGAACCAGTAAATGATCCCTCAAACATGGTAAGAGTTACATCAACAATGGCGTCACCGTTGAAGTCAATAGCCAACGAATCTCCTGCTGTATTCAAAACCACATCTGGATTAATATCTGTGTAAATTTGACCTGTTCCTGCAACTGCAGCCGTTAAACCACCAGCTAAAGCTGTGTATTTTTTTAATTTTGCATCTAAAGTAGAATTTCTTTCCATAATAAATTTTTTTGATTCAATGTAAAAGTACTATTTAATATCAATAAATTATATACTTTTTTGATTTTTATTTCTGTATAGTTTCTTATCGACTACTCCAATCATCTCATTTTTATCGCCAGGAATCGAAAGAAATGATATTATATTATCAATTTCATCTTCAGCATTAGCAATAACATTACTATAATCAACACTTAACATTTCAACATTCGGCTGACTATCAATCCAATTTTCAACTTTCACTAGCTGTTTCTGGAAAGCATCGTTCAAGCCAGTTGGAAATACTTTAGATTTCACATCTCCTTCCTTTCCCAGCATTATTTGTTGACTTTTTAAAACCTCACTCATTTCTCTCCGCATGAAAATAATTTTATAATCATAGTTAGATGGTAAAAATGGCAATAGCTGAGCAATTATTTTAACGGCCTTGCCTTCCGCCTCCGGAAGCCAACTTTTATCCATCATCAACTTTTTCACCGGCTCAAACTCATAATAGCCTTTGGGATTATTAGTATCTGGCTCTCTTACTTTGTCTGTTAAAACATCATATCCACCCTTATCCAATATTTGCATCATCATGGAAGTTCCAGATCTTGGCAAACCAGAAACTATAATTATTTCTCCTTTAATGTTATCTTTTATAAAATTCTCGTGGGTAACAGCTTTTTCTGATTCATTTAATCGATTTTTATAAATATCAATTAACCATTTATGAGCTTTCGTCATTCCAGGTGCCATAGAAGTGGCTAGTTCAAATGCTTGAGCTGCCTCCACATTCTTCTCTAATTTAGCCAATGTTTCTCCGATATGGTAATGCGCTTTTGGATAAAAATAATTCAATTCAACTGCAGTAAAAAACTCCGAAAGAGCATCCTCTAACTTATTTTCCCGAAGAAAAGTCAATCCCAAACCATGATGCGCAAAAGAGTTAGATTCATCAATCGCCAAGACTTTTATGAAAGCATTTTGTGCATCGCCCCATCTTTGACGCATTAAACAAACCTTACCTATATTCAAAATAACATTCAAGGCATTTGGAGCACTTTCTTCAACCTTCCTCAAAAGTTTAAGTGCTTTTTCAGGTCTATTCAAATACATTAATAACAATCCTTCGACGTAATCAATATAATTCGGCAACTCTATCTCTCGTATAAATCCTTTTTTCTTTTTGGTTGAAGTTTTCTCATCTGAGCTTTCTTCTTTTTCCTGTAAAGCCTCTATTTCGGATTGTTTCTCCTTTAACTTGTCTATTAAGGCTCGGCATTTTTTAAACTTCTTTGTAGACAAATATGCATGCGCCAGTTTCTGTCCGTATCTAATTTCCTGAGTATCCTCAAAAATAGGTTCTAGAATTTCAATTGCCTCATTACTTTTACCTCCATCTAATAAGTTCCTCGCCACATAATATCTAGATTCGTTTTTTACATCTTCTATTCTTTGAGCAATGTTTTCCCCTGGTGCTTCTATGTATCCAAGTTCAATTAGCTGCTGCATAGCTTCTTGCGCTGCCCATGGGTCCTCTTGTAAATCAGTAGAGTGCATTCCAAAATCCCCTTCAACCTTCTCCCAATCAGGAATTGTATCTAAAACTACTTCTTCATCAAAAGCTTGAACTAGCGGCTTGCCTTCCATAGTTTCTCCTATAGGTAATCCGTATAATGCTAAAATAGTTGGAGTTAAATCTAAAATTGATGCTCCAAATATTTTCTCACCTTTTTTAATACCTGGCCCTCGCATGCAAATCATACCGAATGGACTGTGCTCTTGAGCAGGCATCGCTGGTTCTTTAATAAAGTATTTTGGACGCAAATGATCGGAATGAAAACCGTGATCAGAAACAATAATAACTGTTGTATCATCATCCAACTGACTCAATGTTCTCTCTAACATCATGTCGTGAAACATATAACCCGAAACCACAACATCCT
>JAQWQH010000024.1 GCA_029244805.1 Flavobacteriales bacterium | reverse complement strand
TACACATGCCAATAGTGATGTTCCCAAAATACGTATACACAGACAAATAAAAATTCCTTTTTTAAAGAAAAGAAGGCCGCAAAATATCCACAATAAATGGCTTGCTGCTGGCTTAGATTTATCGTTGGGGATTTTTGGAGTACACCGATTATACTTAGGCACGGAGCCGCAAGTCCCTGTAATGTATACACTTACACTAGGAGGTGGAGGAATGCTTGTTCTAGCTGATTTAGGATTAATATTGTTTTCAAAGAATATTGAAAACTACGCAAACAGTCCACATATTTTTATGTGGAGGAAAAAAGACTAGGTTTTTTTTCTCTTAAATAGCGCATTAATGAAAATAGTCACCAAAATTATTGTTGCACCTAAATAAAAACCTGGTGGCATAACTTCTGTTTGGGGATAAAATAGTAAACCTAATATGACGGCATAAATTGGCTCTAGGTTTATGGTAATGTTCATTGTGAATATGGGTAAATGCTTTGACAATTCAACACCGACTAAAAAAGCAAAAGCTGTACAAATGGAACCTAAAATAAAAAGATGGCCAAATTGTTTCCAGTCAATGGAAAGGGTTTCGGTATTCAATTCACCTGTTAAGGTGAAAAAGATCGCTACCCCAATAAACCCCCCAAGCATTTCAAATATGGTGATTGATTTTGGGTCATGTTCTTGTACAAGTTTTCCGTTAATAACCGAAAAAAAAGCCGCACCTAATGCGGATATTAAGGCTAAAATCATTGCTAAATAATAATCAGATGAGGTATTTGCAATTATAGCTATTCCTACAATAATTGTTATTCCCATTAATGATTCTTTAAAGTCATACTTACGTTTAAGTATTATAGGCTCAATAAAAGAAGTGAATAACGCTGTGGTAGATAAAAAGACTAAAGCCAGCGAAATGTTAGATAGCTGAATAGCTTTGAAGAAAGTGATCCAATGCGCTGCAATTATAAGACCGGTTCCAAGTGTCGCAAATATCCCTTTTTTTGTGATTCTTATTTTATGTTTTAGTAAACGAAGAACTATAAATAAACTAATAAAACCAATTAGCATTCTGTAAAAAACTATTGTAACAGCCGTTGTTTCTAGCAATCCAAGTTCTTTTCCAATCACACCCGTGAAGCCCCAAATTAATATTATAAGGTGTAACCACAGATGATATTTGTATTTGCTTAACACCGTTTAATTGGTTAAAATTTGCTAATGTTTGAGATTTATGTCCGTCGATTTTAACAAAAAGAAAGTTTGCAATAAAACTTTGCCGCTGTTAAATACTGTAATTTTTCCTTACTTTAATTGGGATATTCCTTATCAAAGGCTAATCAGATTACTCTACCGTAACTGACTTGGCTAAATTCCTAGGCTGATCCACATTGCATCCTCTCATTACTGCTATATGATAGCTTAATAATTGCATAGGAACTGTCGCTATTAATGGAACGAGTACATCATCAGTTTCCGGAATTTCAATTACGTGGTCTGCTATTGCCTTTACCTCCGTATCTCCTTTGGTAACAATTGCAATCACTTTACCTTTTCTTGCTTTAACTTCTTGAATGTTACTAACAACTTTTTCGTAACTCGCATCTTTCGTGGCAATTACAAAAATCGGCATCTCTTCATCAATTAAAGCGATAGGTCCATGCTTCATTTCTGCAGCTGGATATCCTTCCGCATGTATATAAGAGATTTCTTTTAGTTTAAGGGCTCCTTCTAGGGCAACCGGGAAATTAATTCCTCTGCCCAAATACAACGCATTTGAAGCGTCTTTATATATCTCGGAAATAAAATTGATTTGTTTATCTGACTTTAAAACTTCCTCTACTTTTTCTGGAATCGAATTCAATTCAAACAATATTCTGTTAAACCGATTCGAAGGAATTGTTCCTTTTTTCTTTCCAATCATTAACGCTAATAAGGTAAGCACAGTTACTTGAGCGGTAAATGCTTTGGTTGATGCTACTCCGATTTCTGGGCCTGCATGTGTGTAAGAACCACAGTCTGTTAATCGAGAGATTGAACTTCCAACAACATTACAAATACCAAGTATTGTTGCTCCTCTTTCTTTTGCCAAATTTATTGCAGCCAAAGTATCAGCTGTTTCTCCTGATTGTGAAATACAAATTACAACATCACCCTCATTAATGATAGGGTTTCTATACCTAAATTCAGAAGCGTATTCAACTTCTACAGGTATTCTAGCTAATTCTTCTAATAAGTATTCCCCAACAATACCAGCGTGCCAAGAGGTGCCACAAGCAACAATAATTAAACGTTTAGCGTTAACGATTTTGTCTTCGTAATCTTTTATTCCTCCTAGTACAACGGAACTATTTTTGAGGTTGAGTCGTCCACGCATACAATCCATAATTGAACGAGGTTGTTCAAATATTTCTTTGAGCATGAAATGTTCATATCCGCCTTTTTCTAGAGCTTCTAATTGTAGCTCTAGTTCCTGTATGTATGGAGTTTTTTCAACATTGCCTATTGTTTTGATTTTAAGCCCTGAATCTAGGCTCAAACAGGCAATTTCCCCATCTTCTAAGTAGACTACATTTTTCGTATACTCCACAATTGGAGTAGCATCAGAAGCAACAAAAAACTCCTCTTTTCCAATACCAACAACCAATGGACTGCTTTTTCTAGCCGCTATTAGCTCTTGGTTGTTTTCTTTTGAGATAATAACAATTGCATATGCTCCATGAACTTCGTGCAGCGCCTGGCGAACTCCTTCAAATAAACTGACTTTCTGTTTTTCGATAATGTCCTCAATCAAGTGCATCAGCACTTCTGTATCTGTTTCACTCTTAAATTCGTGACCTCTCGAAATTAATTCTTTTTTAAGAATAGCGTAGTTTTCAATAATTCCATTGTGAACCAAAGCAAATTTTCCATTACCAGATAGGTGTGGGTGTGCGTTTATGTCATTTGGTTCTCCGTGGGTTGCCCATCTAGTATGTCCAATTCCAACATTTCCACTAGTGTCTATTCCTTCAGCATGCTTTTCTAATTCGGCAACCTTTCCTTGTTTTTTTAGAAGGTTTAAACTAAGATTATTGTTGATTGCGATACCTGAACTATCATATCCTCGATACTCGAGCCTTTTAAGTCCTTTTAAAACTATTGGGAAAGCTTCTTTTTCACCAATATATGCAACTATTCCACACATCTTTAATATTTTGTATATGTTAAAACTAACTTTGGTTTGTTTTTATTAAGAGAATTTGCTCCGTTTAAGATAACTCTATTTGCGGTTATTCCAGAACCTCCAATAACTAGGGTTAGATCTTGATTTAGGATCTCTCCAGCAAAAATGTTATTTATATATCTGGTAATGTTAAATGTATAATTTTTAGTGGCAAGATCTAACTGTCCTCCGTGACCAGATTCATTTGCGTCAGGTAAAAAAGAGATATTTTCATTTTCATCAACTCGCGTCAAGAACAAATATTCCGATGGGGTGAAATTGTCTAATGAATTGTATTGTATCGGCAGTATTAGTTCAGCTTTATTCACCACTACTTCCCCACTGTCAATAAAATCTGTAAGGTTAGGAAAATGAATTTTCGCTTTTGTTCCACCTAACGCTTGCAGATAAAACACATCCATTCCAAAGGTTGAATCATTAAATTGTGCGTCAACAAAGGTGTTAGAATAATCGATGTCCACTGTATTGTAATGCGCGCAATTAGCATTGAAATTAAAATCAAAACTTAAAGTATCATGTTCCGAGGATGTTCCAGAGGTATCCCTGTAAAATATGGTCACTTTTGAAAAGTCATTGACCATATCAGCATAAAATATTCCACCATCGTTTACTGCTTGCCCAGGGTTATTCGCTTTTATTACTAACCCCTTGTACCAATCTATAAATTCTCCTGTTCCATCATTCCCAGAAAGAGAAGTGTTTCCTGATTCATTAAATATGTTCCATCCAAAGTCATTAATGCTTAATGGAATATTTAGAATTGCGAAGTCAGTTAATGATCCTCCTACATAACCTATGGAAACAGGATCAGCAGTAATGGGACCACTAATAGCTAAATTTGGCCCCGTTGTAGTCATTAATTTATTCGTGTAGTAGGTAGAATCAATGTCAATATCTTCATTTATCTGATACACTTCAAAAGTCTGTGGATCAAGGTTGCCAAATGATCCTTGTAAAGCTAGATACATGATGACTGAATCAATAACTAAGCTATCTAATGAACCACTTGCCAAAGTAAAATCGACTGATGCTTCCAGTCTAATTTGAGAAACAATGGATGCGTCCATCTTTCCAAAATATGGATCGACGTACGTTCCTAACATACTAGGGCCATCTAATTCATCGGATTTTAAAGAGTCTTCTTTGATAGAATAGGTAATAATAGATGCGGTATCGATCAATTCAACATTCAATTGATCACCTTGTGGTTGCACATTTAAACCAATTCCGTCTTCTTTCTTTTTACACCCATTTAAAACGATTAGTCCTAAAAAAAAGATAGCGGAAAGTTGAACTACTTTCCGCTTACTTCTTAAGCTAATTATTTTACTGAAAATTTTAACCTGCCAACACTCCATTCTCACTAAGTACTTTTTCATAAAATTCTTGATGTGTATCAACCAAAGTTTCTTCGGTTTGATAATCTAAAACAGGTTTACCTGAATCATTTATATAACTGATTAGATCAGAATTTATTGTTTCGCTTCCAATGCTAATTGCATCGGCCCATTGTGCCCCCGTTTTATTTAGATTTAATGCATTTGGAGTCTTCAAAAAATCTACGTCTTCGTTTGGAATATTATCAAAATTTAGTTTGTCCATTAATTTTGCATCTAGGTTACCACTAAACTCATCTGCGTATGGGGTATAAATAATTTTTGCACCTGAAAAATGTGGGTCATCTGCATACATTTTTTTTAGGTATAACGGCAAAAAGCCGGTCATCCATCCGTGGCAATGAACAATGTCAGGGGTCCATCCTAATTTCTTTACTGTTTCAACAACACCTCTGCAAAAGAAGATAGCTCTTTCATCGTTATCTTTGAAGAATTTTTCATCTTCGTCGGTATAGGTTCTTTTGCGTTTAAAGAACTCTTCATTATCTATGAAATAGACTTGCATTCTTGCCTGCGGAACAGAAGCCACTTTTATAATTAGAGGATGGTCTACATCGTTAACGATAAGATTCATTCCTGATAATCTAATAACCTCATGAAGTTGGTGTCTTCTTTCGTTAATTACACCAAAACGAGGCATAAATATTCTGATTTCTTTGTCTCGCTCGTGCACACCTTGAGCTAAAGTTCTTACTGTCGAAGAAACTTCGCTTTCAGGCAGAAATGGAACGATTTCTGGCGTTACATAAAGTACTTTGGTCTTTTGCATAAATTTTGGTCTAAATTTTATTTGCGGATACAAAAATATATAAAAAAATCCATTATTTCCAACATTTACACTAGTTTTGTTCACCATTTTTGTTCAATGATGAAGATATTTAAGACGCAAAGAACACTGAAAGATTACCTTAGTTCAATTCAAGGGGAATTTGAAGTTGGTTTCGTCCCAACAATGGGCTCATTGCATCAAGGTCACTTATCTTTAATTCAGAATGCAAAAAAACGATGTGACATAGTTGTCTGTAGTATTTTTGTTAATCCCACGCAATTTAATAAGGTTTCTGATTTTACGAATTACCCTAAAGATTCTTTGGAAGATATTGAATTGTTACAAACTGCTGGTTGTGATATTTTATTTCTTCCAAACGACGTGAATGAGGTTTATCAAAATGAAGAAAAAGTTTCCTTAGAATTGGGTAATATTGTCAATGTTTTAGAGGGAGAACATAGGCCAGGTCATTTTGACGGGGTGATTCGTGTGGTAAAGCTTTTGTTTGATATTGTTCAGCCGGATAAAGCTTTTTTTGGATTAAAGGATTTTCAGCAATTTCTGGTTATCCAGAAAATGGCAAAGGTGTTGAATATGGAAATTGAAGTTCTGGGATGTGATATTATCAGAGAAGATAATGGGTTGGCTATGAGTTCAAGAAACAAGAGACTTTCCAACATTGAATTAAAAAACGCTTTGGTTTTGCAAAAGGCTTTGCATCATTGCAAGAATAATTTTGGAAAAATAGGTTTGCAAGATTTGCAAGCTGAGTGTTTTGGAATTTTGCAAAAGGAAAGTGAACCAGAATATTTTGAAATTTGTGATGCGGAATCTCTATTGCCTATTACAGAAGAATCCCATTCCGAAAACATTAGAGCCCTTACAGCCACTTCTATCGGAGAAATTCGGCTAATTGATAATATCGAAATAGTATAATAATGGAACATCAGGATTATGTGGTTATTGAAATAAATAGTTAATTTCGCGTTCGAAATGCATATAGAAGTATTTAAATCTAAAATTCACCGTGTAACGGTAACCGAGGCAGATCTTAATTATATAGGCAGTATTACAATTGATGAGAATTTATTGGATGCGGCTAACATGATTGAGGGAGAAAAAGTTCAGATTGTTAATATTAATAATGGAGAACGAATTGAAACCTATATAATCAAGGGCGTTCGTGGTTCAGGTAATGTTTGTCTGAATGGTCCAGCTGCACGAAGGGTAGCGGTAGGGGATGTGGTTATTATAATCTCATATGCAACAATGGATTTTGAAGAAGCCAAATCATTCAAGCCTACTATTGTTTTTCCGAACCCCGAAAACAATACAGTTGAAGGGTAGAAGTTTCATAACCTTATATCTTTTCGCTTGAAAAAGAAAATTTTTAATATTCTTAAAATTTTATTGCCAGTATTGATAGGGTTTTACATCTGCTGGTACTTTTGGAACAGTTTCGATGAGAAAGCAAAAGCTTCTTTTATTGATGTTTTTAAGGATGCTAATTATTTCATTCTTTTTATTTCTCTATTAATAGGGTTAATTAGTCATTTAAGTAGGGCATACCGTTGGAAGTATATGCTCAGACCATTGGGCTTTGAGCCTTCTCTTAAAAATTCTTATAATGCAATCATGATTGGATATATAGCTAATATGGTAGTTCCTCGTATGGGAGAAGCCTCACGAGCAGCGGTGTTGAAAGGAACAGATGATGTGCCTTTTGATCAGGGTTTTGGAACTATAGTAGCGGAGAGAGTAATTGATGTTTTATGCTTAGGTATCGTCGCTGGAATCGCTATCCTTATCAATTTTGATAACATGGAAGATTTATTGCTTCTGGCCGAAAGGACAAATGAGGAAAATATAAATGCAGAACCAAGCACACCATGGTTTAAATATATAGTGTTTGGTTTAATGGGGCTTGCAGCAGTTGGGTTTGCTTTTTTATATTTTACAAAGCCAAAATTTAAGGAAAAGTTTTTGGGATTTGTTAAAGGGTTTACTGATGGAATTAAAACCATCTTTACGATGAAAGATAGATGGGGCTATTTGCTACATACTGTTATTATTTGGATTTGTTATGTGACTATGTTTTGGATAACATTTTATGCATGGGAAGGAACAGAAGATATGCCCATCGATGGAATATTATCTGCTTTTATTGCTGGTACAATCGGGTTTATTATCGTTCAAGGAGGTATTGGTACTTACCCTTTAATGGTAGGCGTTGTCCTCACTTTTTTCTTGGCTCCGGAATGGTTAATCGATGATCCAACAACTCTGGAATTGAATGATGGAAAAACAATGCCTGCGCATATTGGCTTTGGCGCTTTAGTTTGGGCAACTCAAACGTTATTAATTGTCTTCTTAGGATTATTGTCTTTAGGGATGGTTCAAGTCAATAAGAAAAGATTAAATTGATCTTGAGTTTCTAACTTTTGCAATGAACAAATAGGTTAATATAGTTCATTACTTCTCCTATTAAATGACATTAGACATTTCTTAGAATTTAAATATGTGACATTTAATTAAATGTCGTAGGAACTTTCTTTTCAAATGGAGTTTTCTCATTTCCTGCTAATTTTTTGACAAAGGAGCTAGAATTTTAGGGAGATGGTTAGGCCCTTTTGCTGTCTGTTAAAATTATGCAGTAATAGTTAGGGAAATGAATTCAATATTGCCGTAATAATCTGAGTATTTAGATTAGGCGGCTTTTTTGCTAATTTTTGAATGCTTCGAAAGTTTGTCACTTATCTTAACTAAGTGCCTCAAAACCTTTCTTTTAAGATGTAGTTTCTTCATTTCAATTTTTTTTCGGGGCGCGAAATTCTAACTTTATTTTCGACTACCAAAGAAAAATGAAATAAATTTTCGTTAAGAATATATTAAATGCGTGTAAACCGCTTAAAACATTGACTCGTAGAGGTTAAATTTTTTCTTCAATTTTTAAGTCTAAACTTAATTCTTCTAATTGAATTGCATCAACTCGAGAAGGAGCATCAATCATCATATCTCTACCGCTATTATTTTTAGGGAAAGCTATAAAGTCACGGATACTTTCTTGACCACCAAATAAAGAACAAAGCCTATCAAAACCGAAGGCTAAACCACCATGAGGAGGTGCGCCATATTCAAAGGCATTCATTAAAAACCCAAATTGAGCTTCTGCTTCTTCTGCAGTAAATCCCAACAAATCGAACATTCTAGCCTGAATGTCTTTGTCATGAATACGAATAGATCCTCCACCTACTTCAACACCATTAATTGCTAAATCGTAAGCATTTGCTCGAACTTCTCCAGGGGCAGAATCTAACTTACCAAAATCTTCTTTCTTTGGTGATGTAAACGGGTGGTGCATTGCATGGAATCTTTCAGAGTCTTCATCCCATTCTAATAATGGGAAATCCATTACCCATAAAGGTTTAAATACTTTGGGGTCTCTTAATTCAAGTTGATCGCCCATGTGCAAACGTAAATCATTCATCTGCCCTTGAACTTTATTTGTATCACCGCTTAATACGAGCAGTAAGTCACCAGCTTTAGCACTGCATTTATCAGCCCAAGCTTTTAAATCCTCTTGCGAGTAAAATTTATCCACAGATGATTTAAATGAACCATCTTCATTGCATTTTACATAAACCAAACCCTTTGCGCCAATTTGCGGACGACGAACCCAATCTGTTAATTTGTCCAATTGCTTTCTAGAATACGAAGCACATCCTTCTGCACAAATTCCAACGACCAATTCTGCTGAATCGAATATTGCAAATCCCTTATTCTGCGTTAAAGCATTTAAGTTTTTTAACTCCATTCCAAAACGAATATCCGGCTTGTCAGATCCATAGCGTTCCATAGCATCTGCATATGTTATTCTTGGGAAATCTTCAGAAAAAGAAACTCCTTTCAATTCCTTAAATAAGCTTTTTATTAACCCTTCGAAAGTATTTAGAATATCCTCTTGGTCAACAAAAGCCATTTTACAATCTATTTGCGTAAACTCAGGTTGCCTATCCGCTCTTAAATCTTCGTCTCTAAAGCATTTTACAATCTGATAATACCTGTCATATCCACTAACCATTAAAAGTTGCTTAAAGGTTTGTGGTGATTGCGGTAAAGCATAAAATTCTCCTGGATTCATTCT
>JAQWQH010000020.1 GCA_029244805.1 Flavobacteriales bacterium | reverse complement strand
CCCAAGAAGTATTTATTGGGCAATTGTTACCCTAACCACTGTAGGGTATGGAGATATTGCGCCCCAAACTGTGCTAGGACAGTTTTTTGCGTCAATTATTATGATCTTGGGTTATGCTATTATTGCCGTTCCTACGGGAATGGTTTCTGTAGAATTAGCTCTTTCAGAAAAAATGAATACACAAAGTTGTCCAAGTTGCTCGGCAGAAGGACATGAAAATAACGCAAAGCACTGCAAGCATTGTGGTGCAGAATTAAACCCTCCTGAAACATAAAGAAACCGTAAAGCCCTAATTTCAATTTCCTCCACCTTGAGAGAACAAATGAAAGAATCCTTTTAAAAAAATCGATTCAATTCCAGTTAGCCGTATTGTATTAACCGTGCACAAATAATAGTACACACCATCAGGAACAGTCATTGCTGATTTCATGTGCGTCCCATCCCAATTAACATCGGGATTAGTTGTTTCAAAAATAAGCTGACCCCATCTATTGTAAATTTGAATACTGATACTTTCTACATAATTATAAGGAACCAATGCTGAAAATAAATCATTAATTCCATCACCATTGGGCGAGAAGACGTTAGGCAACCAATACGAAGGGCAATTATCAAAGCAAACAACATTGCTTGAATCACTTTCGTTTCCATATTGTAAAGAGTCAACGGCTGTAACCGTATAGCAACCTGCAACAGATCCATTGTCATTGTGTGCAAAGGTTGTGTCTAAACTGTTATCAAAAGTTTCAATTAGAACCATTTCATTTCCTTCTATAGGTGTGTAATAAAGATTATAACTCATCACATCATCGGCACATAAATTATTTGGGTTTGTCCAGGTCAAAGTATTCTCTCCAATTTCACAATTTCCATTTATAGATAATTCAGGAGGACACGGAGGAGTCAAGTCCACAGGGGAGTCGCAGGCAATTTGCGAAAGATTTAATATAGGGCTAATTATGCTGGAAGATGTATAATACCCTTGACTTTGCACATAGTAACAATACTGGGATCCGTTTACCAGCCCAGTGTCAGCAAAGCTTTGCGTTGTAGATGTTCCGACCAAAGAAAAGGGGCCGCTAAAATTATTCGCCCTGTATATGTTGTAGGTTGTGTTTACCCAAGGAACATCCTCATTCCAGTAAAGAGTAATTTGATTGTCGTTGGGAATAGTATTTATAAAAACAGAACCGCCATTATTAGAGGTTCCCACTAACAAGCTTGTTCCAAGGCTGTCGTAAAATAATTCTACTCGATAATAATTTGCCTGGCTATTGGTGTTGATTTGAAAATGTGTAAAAGATGTGTCAGAGTCAAAGAGGCTATTGGTCGGCAAGGTTTGCCCAATAAAAGTATTTACATTATTTACGTTCAAGCCATGATATACTTTGTATAGATATGGTCCGGGATATTGGGTTGTGTCCATTTCTATTGGTTTAGACCACATTATAGAGTCTATACCTGCAGAAGCGTTTGTCTGTATAACAGAAACATGCGTAATTACTGGAACTTCTTTTTTTAATCGAGCGCATGAAGTGTCTGAAGGACAACTCTCTACTTGGCCAATGTCATAAAAAGCACGCACTACATAACAATAACTAAGGCCCAATGTAAGTCCTTCATTGTCTATAAAAGAGGTGTTGTTTATGCCAAATATTTCTCCGATTTCTGTAAATCCATTGCCGCTCAAATTAGGATCAGAACAACAATCTGCTGGCAAATTCAAAGACTGGTTAGTAGACCTGTATATCCTATATCCTTCAGTATTATTGCAATCTGATGGGTCCCATGTCACTGAAACATTATTTCCGATTGGGTTGGCAGAAACGCCTGTGATTTGCGGAGGAATGATGGTTATTTGTGTCGCTACATTATCAGCAAACTGAGGAATCCCATTATCCTCAACAGAAAATAATATTTGATAAGGGGTATCTTTAATATTATCACAGGAAGTGTTCCAAGAAAAAATACTCGAGACCGATCCAGCACCTGTTGCATCATCAAAAACTGCGGGAGCATTATTTAGTGATAACGGAAGCCCCGAAGCGGTTAGGGTAAGGACATTAGTGTTTACATCTGTTGCAGATACAGTAAACTCAATTGGATCACCAGCAACAACACAAATATCGGGAGCAGGGCTTAACACAGGGCTGTCATTATTGCAACCTGAAATAATAGTGAGTTGAACATCTCTTATTACATAACCGACTATTGCACCATTTCTCCATTCTGTTACTTTAATGGTATAATTAAACTCTCCCGCCATATTTGGGCTGTCCCAGCACATCGTTCCTGTTACCGGATCTATGGTAAATGTATTTGTGCCACCATTAACTAAATGCGGGAATTGATACATAGTAGGGACAGGTAGTTGAGTGCAATTTTCCCCAAAAGGCGCTACTAGCGCATAAGAAAGACTGTCATCATCAATGTCAACAGCTAAATTATTGTAACAATACTGTTGTCCCACACAGGCCTGAGCAGGACAAGGACAGTCGTTAAATACGACAGAATTATTTGCTCCACTATTTCCAGCAAATGGATCAATAATTAATTTAGATTGAATGGAAAAAACGACATCATCTGAATTGCCAGCTCCTCCCGTATAAATGTTAATTATTCCACCATTTCTATTGGGGTCTTCCATACAGATAATATACGACCCAGGGGATGAATAGGTATGCTGTCCTGTATATACACTTTTCTTATGGTCTAAAGGCAATAAAGTTTCGCTTACTCTCGGGATAGTGTCCCCCTCTCCATCACCATAATCAATAAATAATTCGTCTCTATTAGCTTGAGCATCATCCCCGACATCAGTGCAAGTTGTTATAGTGAACTCATAAGTAAAGCCTGAAATGTGTGTATATGTAATTTCCCCACCACGATTATGCGTAGCAAAAGATAAAATGGGAAATAGTCCAATTATAAAAAGTAATAGATATTTATTCAGCTTTTGCATTTTTTTTCTTTCGATAAAAGAAGGCGTATTTATAACACGAAATTACTGAATTTGTTGCTTGTTTAGGCCAGTAATTGGAGCATTATTCTAAATTGACGAAGAATCTAGGCCATTTGTTGCGGGAATAGTCACAGGATTTTAATATTGCATTATTTAAGAGTCGATAATATTGATTAATTTCGTCAACCAAAATAAATTACATCATGATCACAGTCCTTCCTATTACTAAAAAAGAAAACACCAGTAAAATCTATGTTGTTTCAGACCTGAGCCAGTTAGCTTCATTAGGGTTCAACGAAGACGAATTTAACTATCTAAATAAGTCTTTAAAAGATGATTTTGATTGGAAATTAATTAATCGCTTAAAAGAGCAGTTATATGTTGTAAAAGGTAACGATAAACCAACATCACAATCGCAAGAAAAGATCAGAAAAGCGGGCGCTAATATCACTAAATCTTTAAATGAATTTAAGGAAAAAGAAGTTGCTGTATATGACAAAACAAAAGGGGAAGCATGTCTTTGTTCAATCGCGGAAGGCATGGCTTTAGCGAATTATCAGTTTTTAAAATATTTTAAAGATGCCGAGAATAAAACAAACACATTAAAATCAATCTACGCACAGTCAAAAGACATTTCCAAAGAGCAATTATTGGAGTTAAATGCAATAGTTGAAGCAACTTTTTGGGCTCGAGATTTAGTAAACGAACCCGTTTCATTCTTGAATGCTGAAGAGTTATCAAACCAGATAGTAGAAATGGGTAAAAAAGCAAACTTTAAAGTGGAAGTTCTTGACCAAATAAAGCTTGAGACATTAAAAATGGGTGGCCTATTGGCAGTAAATAAAGGGAGTCTTGATCCCGCTACATTTACAAAAATGGAATGGAAACCCAAAAGCGCCAAAAATAAAAGGCCAATTGTTTTAGTTGGTAAGGGTGTGGTATATGATACGGGAGGATTGAGCCTGAAACCTACTGCAAACAGCATGGATATTATGAAATGTGACATGGGTGGCGCAGCGGCAGTTTCTTGCGCTATTTATGCAATTGCAAAGGCAAAGATCCCTATTCATGTGGTAGGTTTAGTTCCTGCAACAGACAATCGTCCTGGAGGAAATGCTTACGCTCCAGGAGACGTTATAACCATGTTTGACGGAACAACCGTTGAGGTCTTAAATACGGATGCCGAAGGAAGAATGATTTTAGCAGATGCATTGGCATATGCTAAAAAATATAAACCCGAATTGGTTATCGATGCAGCAACACTAACTGGCTCAGCAATGCGCGCAATAGGGTCTTATGGATCTGTGGTTATGGGAACAGCATCAGACACAATATTTAATAAGCTTGAGGAGTCGGGAGAAAACACCTATGAAAGAACGGTTCGGTTTCCATTTTGGGATGAATATGGAGAAGAAATAAAATCACCAATCGCTGATATAAAAAACTTAGGAGGTGCAAGCGCAGGAGCAATTACGGCTGGAAAATTTTTAGAACACTTTACGGACTATCCTTGGATTCACGCTGATATAGCTGGTCCAGCATGGGCTGATAGTGATTCAGGTTATTTACTTAAAGGAGGAACAGGAACAGGCGTTAGGTTATTTTTCGATTTTGTAAAAAATTATTAAACAAAACAAGGGTTTATTATGTCAAAAGGAAATATAAAAGTGGGAATTACTATTGGAGATTTCAATGGTATTGGAATGGAGCTGATTATAAAAACTTTTTTGGACGGTAGAATTCTTGAAAACATTACGCCAATTGTTTACGGATCTAGCCAAGTCGCTTCTTTTCATAGAAAAAAATTGGAAAAAAATGATTTTAGTTTTAATAAGATCACTAATGCTTCAGAGGTTCAAGAAAATAAAGTAAATCTAATTTGTTTATGGAATGAAGAAGTAGTTTTTGAAATAGGGAAATCTACCGAGGTTGCAGGAGGTTATGCTTTTAAATCTCTAGAAGCCGCTACAGAAGACTTAGCTGCCGGAAAAATAGATGTTCTGGTTACAGCTCCTATCAATAAAAAAAATATCCAAAGCGATAAGTTTAATTTTCCGGGTCATACAGAGTATCTAACTAAATATTCAAATGCTGACGATTCTCTGATGCTTATGGTCTTAAACGACTTAAGGGTTGGGACCGTTACAAACCATGTTCCTTTAAAGGATGTGCCGGAGGTGTTAACGAAAGAGCTCATTTGTAAAAAAATTGAAATACTACAGTCTTCTCTTCAAAAAGACTTTGGCATTAAAAAACCAAAAATTGCTGTTTTAGGTCTAAACCCTCATGCTGGTGAAAATGGAATGCTGGGGACTGAAGAAAAGGAAGTTATATTCCCAGCAATAGTAGAAATGCAAGAAAAGGGACTCGTTGTTTTTGGGCCTTATCCTTCAGACGGATTTTTTGGCTCTTCCAGCTTTAAAAACTTTGATGGAATTCTAGCAACTTATCATGATCAAGGGTTAATACCATTTAAGACATTAGTTGCTGGAGCTGGGGTAAATTTTACTGCAGGACTCCCAATAGTAAGAACCTCCCCAGATCATGGCACCGCCTATGACATTGCTGGAAAAGGAATTGCATCAGAGGAATCTTTTCGAAATGCAGTTTTTACGGCTGTGGACATATGCAAAAAGAGAAAGATGCATCAAGAAATTACCGCCAATCCATTAACATCTCAGAAGAGAAAATAATTATTTTCCTCCTACTTTTGGATTAGGTTTAATATCAGTCTTTTCCGACTTTACTTTAGCGGCAGCAGCAGCTTTTGTTTTTGCAGCGGCATCAGCTTTTGCTTTAGCGGCATCAGCAGCTTTTGTTTTTGCAGCGGCATCAGCTTTTGCTTTGGCTGCAGCATCAGCTTTTGCTTTAGCGGCAGCAGCAGCTTTTGTTTTTGCAGCGGCATCAGCTTTTGCTTTGGCTGCAGCAGCAGCTTTTGTTTTTGCAGAGGCATCAGCTTTTGCTTTGGCTGAA
>JAQWQH010000019.1 GCA_029244805.1 Flavobacteriales bacterium | reverse complement strand
TGCCTTTGATTGCACTTTCGATTTGATCTTTCGTTAAAATCTGATCACCTTTCTTTTGCCACTCTGTTTCTTCTCCAACATATACTTCTGGTTCCACAGAAATTACTTCCCCAAAAAAGAAAAAGGTTTTCAGCGTATCATTTATTGAATATACTTGTTTAGATATATGACCAACGCATTCTGTATGGGTTCCATTTCCATGCGGATTAAAAAAAATGTTTCGAAAATTAACATCTCCCCCTTCTGCTACACTGCCTAAGAATTGATCTGTTCGAACAGGTTCAATTTTCATTGGCTCAACATACCAAGCATTAACTCCTTTCTCATCTCCACGAAGTGGAACAGAAATATCTATCGGATTCGACAGATCTACTTTATATATCTGATTTTTATATTCAATAGAAGCTATCATAATTGTACACTAATTCTTTGAAATCGGGTTAAAAGTAAGATTAATTATGGAATAATATCATAGATTTAGGTTTACTAAACAAACAGTTCACTGGCAATATGATCGGCAAATGCCTTACCTTTTTTATTAAGTGAAAACGATTGTTCGTCTATATTCATTTGATGTGAACAATTCAATAGTTGCTGCTTAAGGGTGTGCAACCGCTCTTCTCCAAATTCACTTTTAATATAGTCAAATTCACAGCCCCATATTGTTCTTAACCCCAAAAGAATATACTCGTTATATCTGTCAGATTCAGAAAGCTCTTCCAATTCCAATGGAACTTCACCGACCTTTATTGCTTTAATATACTTGGAGTTGTTTGCTACATTCCATTGTCGGGTATTACCATTAAATGAATGTGCAGAAGGTCCAATGCCTAAATAGAATTTTCTTTTCCAATAGGATGAATTGTGTTTTGAAAAATACCCTTCTTTTCCAAAAGAAGAAATCTCGTAGTGCTTGAATTTATTCTTTTCCAAAGTATTGATTAAAACCTCAAATTGCTCAGCCCCTGCTGCATCGTTTAATGGTTTAGATTTACCCGTTTTTACCAAATGATGCAAAGTAGTTTCGGGTTCTACAGTTAAGTTGTAAGCCGAAATATGCTGAACATTCAAGTCTAACGCTTTTTGTAAATTCATTTTCCATGCCTCAAGCGTCATTTCCGGTAAGCCATAAATAAGATCAATTGTGACGTTATCAAAGCCTAAGTTTTGTGCATCTTGAACACATTTAGTAGCTTGGCTTGCATTATGTGCACGATTCATCCAAATTAAATCAGTATCATTAAAGGACTGGATTCCTATGCTTAGTCTATTTATCCCTGCCTGCTTTAATTCTTGTAGTTTTTGAAAAGTGAAGTCATCAGGATTCCCTTCTAATGTTATTTCAGGATTGGAAATAACTGCAAATTGAGCATATACCTCATCCAAAATTTTTCTGATCTCTAAAGCATCTAAAAAACTTGGTGTACCTCCTCCAAAATAAATCGTTTCGACTATTTCTTCGTTCAAATAACTTTTTTGAATTTCTATCTCCTTCAATAAACATGATATTAAGTCTTCTTTATTTTTCAAAGACGTGCTAAAATGAAAATCACAATAGTGGCATTTTTGTTTGCAAAAAGGTATGTGAATATAAATGCCCATGGATTTTCAAAAGTACATAGTTTGAACAGTACAATCCTCTATTTCCTTAATTAAAAAATAGCTAACTTTTAATATTCTGTATCTTTCCCGTTCTAATTGTATTATGAAAGCAAAACCGAGCAAATGAAGCAAGAAAGTTCAATCTATCATCAAAGTAAATCCGCAATTGAATTAGAGCATGATATCGTAGAGAAAGCAAAAAAAAATGTTCGTGATTTTGCGCCAATTTATAAAAAGTATCATGCTCCTATTTTACAATTTGTTTATTTGAGATTGGATGATAAGGATTTAGCTATTGATGTAGCTCAGCAAGTATTTTTAAAGGCGATAGAAAACCTGCAAAAATACGAATTTAGAGGGCTTCCCTTCTCAAGTTGGCTATATCGCATTGCCATAAACGAACTAAATCAATTGTTTCGTAAGAATAAAAAAATGCGAACAATAAACTTAAATGAATCCATTACTAGTGATTTGATTCATGAGATGGAGGATGAAGAATTTGCGCTTCACAAAGAGAGATTAGCTATAATACTTAAAAAAATATCCGCTGCTGAATTCCAATTAATTGAAATGCGCTTTTTTGAAAAAAGACCTTTTGTTGAAATTGGAGAATTGCTAGATATTACGGAGAACAATGCAAAAGTGAAGACTTATAGGGTTATACAAAAGTTGAAAATTTTATTTAAAGCGGAAGCTGTTTAAATCGATATACCATGAAAGAAGCAAAACTAAATAAGAATCGAAAGCCATTATCTGATGAAGAAGTTCAAAAAGCAGAAAACTTTGACGATGTTTTATCAAGGTTGGAGTCACCAAAAGAAAATTTCTTCCAAAAAAATTGGCCCTATATAGCTTCTGTTTTAGTTCTTGGGATTATTGGTGTCTTTATGTTGGGTGGTTCTGACAAAAAAGAAACTATTGCCACCGAGAAGAAACAATTTGAGTTGATTACTCCTATAAATGGATTGAATATTCTAAATACTGAACATAAATTAATTGCTGGTGAAGAAGGACAGATTGTAACCAAAACAGGAACAATAATAAAATATCCAAAAAATGCATTTTTAAACGCTTCAGGAAACCCTGTTAAAGGTGAAATAGAAATCCTGTTTAGAGAGTTTCATGATGTCATTGAGATTTTTGCATCAGGAATTCCGATGGAATATGATTCAGCCTCAAATAAGTACCATTTCGAATCTGCTGGAATGTTTGACATTAAAGGAATGCAAGAAGGAATACCGTTAACTATTAATCCAGACTTCCCTCTAGTTGTTGAATTATCTTCGAAGCAACATGGTGACTATTTCAATTTGTATAAGCTAGATGAAAAAGGAAAATGGAACTACATTGAAAAAGACACAGCAAAAAAAGTTTATACCCAACAGCTTGACTCAATAGGGTTAGCCCAGTTGCCTCAACGAATAAAAACTTTGGAAAAAAATGCTGAAAAAACATTGAAAGCCCAGAAAAAAGCGGACAAATCATTCAATAAACTACTGAGAGAAAATAATATTTATCAACCATCCAAAGCAAATAATGAATTGTATTCCATACAACTAAAGAGTGACAAAAATGAATTTCCCGAATTAGTCCCATTTAAAAACATTCTATTTGAAATAACAGAAGATAACGTGGATTTCACACCTGGATTAGCCAATAAAGACTGGGATGACATTCAGCTTAAAAGAAAAAACAAAAGTGAATATCTGCTTATTATGTTCGATGACCTGAAAAAACACACTTTCATAGTTCGGCCTGTGATTTCAGCCTCCAATCTAGAGGGTGCAAATAATGTTTTCGACAACTTACTCAGTAGCTATGACGATAAGTTGGGAGGGAAATTATTAAGTGAAAGAACGGTCAGAGATTCACTTAAAAAAGTTTACAAAGCGATTTCTGATAGCGTTAACATACTGAACAATTTTGCATCAAGACAAGCTTATGAAATGTCGGAAATAGAGAAATCAACTGCGCGAATAAAAAGAATTTTCACCATAGACTCTTTTGGAATATTCAACTCTGATTGCCCGCAAAAGCTGCCAAAAGGAGCAGTATTTGAACCTATTTTTGTAAACGGAAAAGACCGCTCAGACACATTATCATTCAACCATATATACATGGCCGAATTGAATAAAAATGCACTGTTTTCATTGTATGGTTACTGGGGGAAATCAAAAAAACAAAAGAGTGGTGAAGGAAGTGGTGCGGATTATATAACGCAAGAAATTTCTTTTAATCCTTATAATAAAACCGTAATTTGGGGAATCACTTTAGACAATAGATTAGCAGTTATAAAACCAAATAAAATGAGTTTGTTAAAAAAAGGTGGTAACGGAGATGTAGAAATGTTCGTTTCAAGTAATGAAATAAATGATCTAGATAAATTGCGTAAATTACTTGGGTTTGCATAAATGGAACTACAAAGTACAATGAGCAAAATAAAAATATTAATAGGTGTTATGTTTGTGACGGCTATAAATGCATCCGGACAAAAAGAAACTTTAACTTTCAATATTTCTAAACCGAAATCCGAATTGAAGCTGCATACTGCTGATAGTGTCTTTCACATTAATAAAAATAATCCTTTATTCATTGAAGTTACCGGTAAAAACAAAGTAGTTAGAGTCACAGCTATTAATGGCAAAGTAAGAAGAATGCCAAACAACTTTTTTGAAATACGGTTTAAAAACCCTGGGGAAACGGTAATTAAAGTTTTTGAAAAAAAGCCTAACGGCATTGTGCAACTAGGTATTTCGGAAGCGTTTAAAGTAGTAAGCCCCCCCAAGCCAACTGTATATGTTTGTGGTGTAAAAAATGATTCAGTTATTGATAAAAAACACTTGATTAAAATTGGTAAATTAAGTGCAGAATTGAAAAACTCTCGCATTACACCAGCTATCATATCGTACGATATTGTCATCCCTTTTGGTGATACAATTCATGTAGAAGGTGCAAAATTCCCAGTACAGCTTAAAAATAAGTTGTTAGATGTTGATGAAGGAGATATTTTGACCTTTATGAATATTAATGTTTTGATGCCGAGTAGAGAACTAGCAGTAGTTCAAGAAATAATGGTCTTTATTGCCAAAACTGATCAATATTCAATTGGTCATCGAAATGAAACGATACGGAAAGAGGAGAAATAACTAACTGCAAACCTGTAAATAATTCGGAAGTTAAATTTTAGGGAAACCTCTTTCCGTTTAGTACTTTTGTAAGCCATATTCAACAAATTATGAAATCCCTTTCTCTTCTATTATTATTGTTGATTAGTTGCTCTCAGGAGCAGGCTAATATTCCTGTTGAAAAAATCATAGCGGCTGACCAGAAACAAAAAACAAAGACCGATGGCGAGTTTATTGAATATCATCCCAATGGAAATATAAAAACAAAAGGGCTACTTAAAAACGGAAAAAGAACTGGTGTCTGGACATCCTATTTTCTTGATGGAAAAGTACAAAGTGAAA
Source organism: Flavobacteriales bacterium (assembly GCA_029244805.1). GTDB lineage: Bacteria > Bacteroidota > Bacteroidia > Flavobacteriales_D > Parvicellaceae > CALSMU01. The sequence goes on along the minus strand of JAQWQH010000019.1, from coordinate 6,549 downwards.
GCAAATTCGACAAGGGAAAATTAAATGGAAAAACGGCAGCTTATTATCCCAATGGTAATGTTCAATACATGGGCCTTTATGTCAATAACCAAAAAGACGACCATTGGTTCTTTTACCAAGAAGATGGATCCTATTTAAAAGAGATATTATTCAAAAATGGAGATAAGGTAACCACTTCTGCTAGCAAATAAATATTTCAAATAAAAACAATCAAACTGAATAAAAAAGACGAAAACACACATAAAACTATCTCTTTTTTCATCGTCTAAAATGAAGTCTTCCTCTATTTTTATCTGAATTATTAAGAAATAAATAGTTTTGCATATATTAAAAAATTAAATTTATGGGTATGAAAAAAATGAGTCTTATTTTAGGTATTATCGGGTTATTTGTTGGAGCTACATCTTGCAAAAAAGACTGGACTTGCGCCTGCTCAGATAGCGTAAATGTTTATTCTTGGCCAATTGAAAATGTGAAGAAAAAAGATGCTCAAGCAACCTGCGATCAATTAACTGACCTTTATGCGGGAACAAGTGTGAACTGTAGCATAGAATAATTTAACACTCACCTTGTCCGAAGGTATCAATTCAGGCTATTGTTTTATTCCAATCCATATTTCGTCTTATACTTATTATAATTTCTGGATTGATGATTATCTAAATTAATCATTCTTCCATCGATAAAAGCAATTACAACATTACTTGTTTTCATATCCAATGCATCTCCATCCGAAACAAATAACGTTGCATTTTTTCCTACCTCAATTGAACCTAACACATGATCTATTCCCAAAATTTTTGCAGCATTCATCGTAATTGAAGCTACTCCTTCTTCATAGGTGAGTCCATGTGCGATAGCTGTACCAGCAACAAATGGTAAGTTTCTCGTCCCCATTTGTTCCATTTGAGCGAAGTATTGCAAGCAATAAGACACTCCAGCATCATTCAATAATTTAGGCAACCTGTATGGAAGGTCTATATCGTCTTCTGGCTGATTTGGCAAGCTATGAATGTGTTTAATAACCACAGAAATATTATTTTCTTTCAATCGATCAGTAACCATCCAAGAATCATATCCTCCCACAATTACGACTTTTTTCAAGTTATACTTTCGTTTAAAATTGATAACATCATTAATCTCTTTTACATAAGAAACATTTACAAAAAGCGTTTTGTTTCCAGTAAACAACCCCTTCATTGCTTCTAACTTTAAATCTCTGTCTCCTTCATTTGAAGCTTTACTATAAGCCAACGATTCATCGAAAAACATATTTATATCCTTGGTTTTTTCTATGTAGTTTTTTGATTTTTTAGAATCTCCAGAAGTTGACCACCAACCACTCGACTTCATAAATCTTGGCCAATTTAAATGGATTCCAACATCCTCTTTTACAAGTGCATCTTCCCAATTCCAAGCATCAAAATGAACGACTGAAGAGCTCCCTGAAACTACCCCCCCCCGAGGAGTTACTTGAGCCAATAAAACTCCATTAGTTCTTATGGTGGGTGTTATTTTTGAATCTGTATTGTAGGCTATTATCGATCTAACATTAGGATTATAAGTTCCCGTTTCATCAAAGTCCTCAGTGGCTCTAACTGCTCCTATTTCCATTAATCCAAGAGTAGAATTCACCGCTATAAAACCAGGATACACGTGCTTATCCTTAATGTCAATTACGGTGTCATAATCTGAATTATTTATTGTTTTGGTTAGTGCGTTCATTACGTTAATAATTTTACCCTTCTCCAAAACAATAGCAGAACGATTAATCACCTCCCCTGTCCCTAAATGGGCCGTTCCGTTCAACAACAAAACACTTTTCACCTGTTTTACACCAGGCGCTTCTTGTCCTTGAAAATTTAAAAAACAAAATCCAAAAAGAGTTACTACTATGTATTGTACATTTTTCATTTCAGCCCAATTTTAATTACCATCATCACTTAAAGTTCCACAAACATGCACTGTAGATTTCTTCTTAAATGCTTTTTGTGTTTCAGCTCCTCCGTTCTTTTCTTCTATCATTTTCGTGATAATTCTGAGACGCTCCTGCTGAATCTCTTTTCGCATCTTAAGATCTCTTTTCCAGTCATAATAAACGATACCATCAATAATTGTTTGCTCCACTTTTGCATAAACAGAAAGTGGATTGTCACTCCATATTACTATGTCGGCATCCTTCCCTATTTTTATACTCCCCATCCTATCATCCACATGTAATAAAATAGCGGGGTTTAAGGTCACCATTTTAAGCGCCTCTTCTTCCGTCATTCCACCATACTTAATTCCCTTAGCAGCTTCCTGATTTAACCTTCTTCCCATTTCAGCATCATCGCTGTTTATAGCGGTTACGATTCCCATCTGATTTAGCAAGGAAGCATTATGTGGTATGGCGTCGTTCACTTCAAATTTGTATGCCCACCAATCACTAAATGTAGATCCTCCTGCACCATGCGCCTTCATTTTATCTGCCACTTTATACCCTTCCAGAATGTGCGTAAATGTATTCAACCTAAACTTCATAGAATCCGCTACATGCATCAGCATATTTATTTCTGATTGCACATAGGAGTGGCAGGTTACGAAACGTTGTGCATTTAGTATTTCCAAAATAGCTTCAGTTTGCAAATCTCTTCTTGGCGGACTAACTTCTTGTTTTTTCTTTTTTGGAAGCTCATTATAAACAGACCATTTCTTCTCATACTCTTGTGCGTTAATAAAAGCATCGTAAAACACCTGCTCTACCCCCATTCTTGTTTGTGGAAAACGAATAGTATTGTAGGAACCCCAATTTGATTGCTTCACATTTTCACCTAACGCAAACTTTATAAATCCGGGTGCATTCTCTACCTTCATTTTTTCGGGACTATTACCCCACCTTAATTTTATTAATGCTGCTTGTCCTCCAATTGGATTTGCAGAGCCATGTAATAATTGGGAGGCCGTAACACCTCCTGATAGTTGACGATAAATATTAATATCATTCGGCTTAACAACATCACCTATGCGCACTTCAGCGGTGACGGCACTTGAACCTTCGTTAACACCTCGCTCAATAGCGATATGCGAGTGCTCGTCAATAATCCCAGGTGAAACATGTTTCCCTTTCGCGTCAATTACTAATGTATTTGCATCTACAATATCGGCTATTTTGCCGATGTGCGCTATTTTACCTTGGCGGATTAACAAGTCCGTCTCCAACGTTCCTTGTTCCTCGAGCGTCCAAACTATTGCGTTTTTAATTAAAATTGATTTTTGAACCGGTAATGAGTCCCATCCATAAGCCATCATCGGATAGTTAAACTTTCCGCGGGCTTCCGAACCACTTGCTAATCCAATTGCATTGTCGTTGTCTTTCTTTTTTACCTTATGTTTTTCGCTCCGGATCGCAGTCCATTCAATCCACTCTCCATTCGGCATTTGACCGCGCCCATCCCAAACTCCTGAATCAAAATTTACATTTCCTGATAAGCGATATACACCTCCTTTTAATTGGTATGATATTGCTATTGTATGGTCATTTAGACTAGTAGCTACCTTTACTGTCTGCTTTCTAATTATCTTATATGGCTTGCCGGTCAATGAATCTAAAACTAAATCCCCTTTTACACTGACACTGTCCGTAATCATATCATAAGTTAATTTGCCTGAAGGCTTTTCTTTTGATCCCGAGACTGTTAACGTTCTAATATTCTGATTCACATTTAAGTTGTAAACCCCCCGAACATCAACTATATCCATAGCAGAAACCTCGTGCTTCTTGCCTCTAATCCAATTTTGATGAATACTCTCCCCTTTTTCAAAAATATCTCCTGAGGTAATCAGAAAATTTGCTTGTTTCCCTTTAGTTAATGACCCTAACTCCTCATAAACCCCCATCATTTCCGCAGGTATTTCTGTCAGTGACTTAAGCGCTTGTTTTTTCGAAAGACCCATTTTTACCGCTTTGCGCAAATTCATTAAGAAACTTGATTTCTTTTTCAATCCATCTGTTGTTAATGCAAACACAATTTGGTTTTGCTCTAAAAATTTTGGGTTAGACGGGGCTAACTCCCAGTGTTTCATTTCTTCCAATGACACATGTCTTGCGTCATAAGGGTCCTCAACATCGTATGGTTTTGGAAAGTTTAACGGAACAATAAATTGCCCGTTGGTAGCTTTCATATCTGCAATCATTTGGTATTCATCTCCAGATCCTTTGAAAGTGTATTGCACATTAAACTCATCCCCTAGTTTATCCGCTCGTAAAACCGAATATTTATTTCTAACATCAATTATTTGGGGTAATGACTGAGTTAAAGTAAATGCTTCTAAGGAAAGATTTTTCTGTTTATCTTCATTTGAATTATGGTACCATTCAGCGTCTAAAAATGTTTGTTTTAACAAAGCAATACAACCCATTAAAGAGCTCGGATAGGCTTGTCGAGAAACTCCTTTTTTAAATGAATAATGCGCAGCTGCCTTTTCCAAAATAATATTTTCGTGTTGAGAATTAACAGCTAAATTGGCAAGGACAGAAGTGCCTCGAGCTATACCGTCTTGCTGGTGAGAAAGAACCGTTCCAAAGCCAATGTCACGAAATTCCTTTGCCAACTTTTCATTGTCTTTGAAAGCCTCAATTCCATTAACCTCCGGCTTTATTGTCTGGTTCCATGAATATGCTCCCTTTTTTAAACTATTATATTGTGGATAATCAGAGCGGGGCGATGCTTTAACTTTTTCAACACCATAGGAAGTGCATAAATCTATAAAAGATGGATAAATATGCTTTCCTTTAACATCGTGAACTACACAATTTTTAGGAAGTTTCGTTTTTGGTCCGACATAAGTTATCCTTCCCTCCTTAACGAATAAATACCCATCATTTATTAAGGCTTCTCCATCTATATGTAGAGTAGCATTTATAAATGCATGAGCATTATGGTTCTTATCACGCACCCCATTTATTAGAAAACCTTCTTGCGAAAACCCTATGATTGAAGAGAAAATGAATAATAAAAATAAATAGTTTTTCATAAATTAAGTATAAAGCAAACAAAAATAAGGATTGTTATGACGATTAAAGGTCTCTTATTTTTAGCTTTGCAAAGAAACTTTTTTATAAACGGTTAAAATGGAAATATTAAAACACACTCATTCCGGTCTAAGATGGCTTTTTCTTTTAATAATAATCATTGCAATTATTAATGCAATTAGAAAATGGAAATCAGGAGCATCATTTGAAGCAAAAGATAAGCTACTAAACATTATCACCATTGCTTTAACGCATACTACGGGTATTATTGGACTAATTTTGTTCTTTATTAGCCCTAAAATCCAGTTTACTGAAGGGTTTATGAAAAATGATCAGATTAGGTTTTACCTAACCCAACATACGTTTGGAATGGTAATAGCAATAATTCTTGTTACTATCGGATATAGTAAAGTTAAAAAAGCATCTGAGGACACAAATAAATTCAAAAAAACTGCTATTTGGTTTACAATCGCGCTATTAATCGTAATAATATCAATACCATGGCCATTTTGGGGAGTAGGAGGAGGATTATACTAATTGGCTTATTTTTTACTTTGGGTTCTTGTAGCGAACAAGAAGTAGTAATTAACGATACTGGAGCCCCAAATGGAAAGGCTATTTATAAGCAAAACTGCAAAGTATGCCATGGAGGAGCCGGAGATCTAGGGGTTGGCGATGCTGCGGATTTGAGTACAACAAAAAAAACCTTTGAGGAAAAACTATATATAATTACGAATGGCAGTGAGAATGGCAAAATGACTTCTTACAAAGGAGTCTTAACTGAAAAAGAAATCGATGCGGTAACTGCACATATAGAAACATTAATAAAATAAATGGGCGATAATAATTTAGAAAATATTGATCCAAATAATGCTGTAATCGTTGGAATCATTTCGCAAAAACAAACTCCAGAATTAATTACGGAGTATCTAGATGAGCTAGAATTCCTTGCAAAAACCTATGGTGTAAAAACGAAAAAAAGATTTACACAAAGACTAGAGACCCCCAATACAGCCACCTTTGTTGGAAAAGGGCGATTGGATGAAATAAGGGAATATGTTAAAACTAACAATATAGATACGGTAATATTTGATGATGACTTATCACCCTCCCAACTAAGGAACATCGAAAAGGTTTTACAAGTCTTAATATTAGACAGAAGCTTGTTGATTTTAGAAATATTTCAGCAACGTGCGCAAACATCACATGCAAAAACACAAGTAGAATTAGCGCGTTATCAATATTTATTGCCGCGCCTAACCAACATGTGGACTCACCTTGAAAGACAGCGAGGAGGAACAAGTACTCGAGGGGGGTCCGGAGAAAAAGAAATTGAAACAGATAGAAGAATAATTCGAGATAAAATTTCACGTCTAAAAAAACAATTAAAAGCAATTGATAAACAGATGGCTACCCAAAGGGGTAATCGTGGTAAGTTGGTTCGTGTAGCATTGGTCGGTTATACAAATGTTGGCAAATCAACTTTAATGAACGTATTGAGTAAATCCAAAGTTTTTGCCGAAAATAAACTCTTTGCA
>JAQWQH010000013.1 GCA_029244805.1 Flavobacteriales bacterium | reverse complement strand
ATAATCAACGTATTTTATTCCTGATTTCTTAAATCTACAGTATTTCGATTTTTGTACGTCAATACTTATTGGGGTTAGATATCTAATATCTGATTCTTTTCCAGCCATGTTAAATAGTTTAAGTTAATTAATTAGGCTTTCGCCATTGTTCTTCCTTTGTCAGCAAATGCAATGTGATCTTTATCCATTTTCATGGTTAAAAAACGCATTACCATTTCGTCTCTTTTAAATGCAACCTCTAGGTTTGCAATTACACTTCCTTCAGCTTCGAACTCAATTAAGTTGTAAAAACCTGTGGATTTCTTCTGGATTGGGTAAGCTAATTTTTTTAAGCCCCAATCTTCTTCATGAAGAACTTTTGCGCCACCGTCTTTAAGAACTTTCTTAAACTTCTTTACTGCTTCCTTTGCCTGGTCTGCAGACAAAACGGGAGTTAAAATGAAAACAGTTTCGTAATGATTCATATTCTTTGTTTTGTTGTTTAGAACCATGGTCTATCCATAATTCGGGCGGCAAAGATATATATATTTATCGGAAAATGAAACAAATTTGCTTATTAACATATTGTTGATAAGTAATGAACGCTAAAGTATTGTAAATATTGGTGTATAGATAGAATTAATTTAGTTTTGTAATCCGTAGATGGCAGAAGAACAATTCATAGTATCCGCAAGGAAATATAGACCTACTAAATGGGACTCGGTTGTTGGACAAGAGACCATTAGTAGTACTTTGCAACATGCAATTGACACAGGTCATCTAGCTCAGGCTTATTTGTTTTGTGGGCCTAGAGGGGTTGGTAAGACTACATGTGCTAGAATTTTCGCAAAAACGATCAACCAAAAAGAAGGAGACGAACAAGAAGATTTTTCATTCAATATTTTTGAATTGGATGCAGCTTCTAATAATTCCGTTGATGATATTCGTTCTATTACGGACCAAGTTCGAATTGTACCACAGGTAGGAAAATATAAGGTTTATATCATAGATGAGGTTCACATGTTATCGGCAAATGCTTTTAATGCTTTCCTAAAAACGCTTGAAGAGCCTCCGCCTCATGCTATATTCATACTAGCAACCACAGAGAAACATAAGATTATACCAACAATCTTATCGCGTTGTCAAGTTTATGATTTCAATCGTATATCGATTCAAGATATGGCAAAGCATCTGGCATATGTTGCAACACAAGAGAATATTAAATTTGAGACAGATGGATTGCATGTTATAGCAGAGAAAGCGGATGGCGCTCTACGTGATGCACTTTCTATATTTGATCAAATTGTAAATTATTGCGACGGTAACATTACTTACGAATCAGTAATTCAAAACCTTAATATTCTAGACTATGATTATTATTTTAAAATAACAGATCATTTTTTAAAAAATGAGATACATCAGTCTCTTTTGGTTTTTAACGAAATTCTCGAAAATGGGTTTGATGGTCACAACTTTATCAATGGTTTAGGGAGTCATTTGAGAAACCTTCTGGTGAGCAATGATACTATTACATTGAAGCTTTTAGAAGTCAGTGAGAATGTAAGGGCTAAATACAATGAGCAATCAAAATCAGCAAATCTGAAATTCCTGATTGATGGACTTAAAATAATTGGTGAAACAGATATCCAATACAAATCCAGTAAAAATCAACGTTTACATGTTGAATTAGCCTTAATGAAATTAAGCTCTCTAACCGCCATAGAGGGAGAAAAAAAAAAGTAGCTCATCCCACTGGGAAATAATTCCACCAAATGGATTTTCTAAAGGATTTCCTTCACCTCCAAAAGCCATTAAGTTAGGAGCGAAAAAGGTTCAGGAAGTTATAAAAACAAACAAGAAAGACAGTGTTTCCAATGAGGTGGTTGAAACCAAACGAGAACCCGAAATTCAAGGTGAAAAACCCAAAACTGGAAATGTAGTTGGCGTACAAAGAACATACACCGGCAAGAAGCGATCAGGAATTTCTATTTCTGCCATGCAAAACCAGAAAAAGGAAGAGCAAGAAGCCGAAGTGGTTGAAGATTTATCCAATAAACCAAAAACTGAGTTCACAGCAAATGAATTAATGTCAAAATGGAATGCTTTTGCCTTTCAATTAAAGGACAGAGGTAGACAGGGTTTGTATATTACCTTGACAAAGAGAAAACCAGAGATAAAACAAAATTTCCTTTTAGAATTTACGATAGATAACGAAATTCAAAATATCGAATTGGAAGATGAGAGATCTAACTTACTGACTTTTCTGAGAGTTGAGTTGAATAATTACGGTATCCAATTAAAAGTATTGCTCAGCAAAGAAGATAATTCAGTAAAACATCTTTCCAGCAAGGATAAGTTTTTAAAAATGGCTGAAAAGAACCCTGCTCTGCATGAATTAAGAGAAAGATTGAATTTAGATATTGAATATTGATTTTCGCATTTATCTCATGTTCTTATGGATCTGATAAATGGTTTTTCCTTTTTCTGCTAAAGTTTTTCTTTATTTTCTGGTTTCTCAATTATATCGCTTTATTCACCAATGCTATTAAGATTTAATATGCTTAAGAAAAAAGGGAACTAATAATTGTTAGCTCCCTTTTTGAGATAGTAGAATATATTGCACTAAAGAGTAGCTTACATCGAAGCGAGAATGCTATTTAATGTTTCACTTGGTCTCATTGCTTTTGCAGATAATGCATCTTCAGGGTAGTAGTAACCACCTAAGTCGATAGCGCTTCCTTGAGCATCATTTAATTCTCCAATTATTTTATCCTTGTTGTTGGTTAATTGGTTGGCAATATCTGAAAACTTATGACTAAGGTCTGAATCAATAGTTTGATTAACTAAACCTTGAGCCCAGTACATAGCTAGATAAAAATGACTTCCTCTGTTGTCTAATTCCCCCACTTTTCTTGAAGGCGATTGTTTATTCAATAAAAGTTTTTCGGTAGCGTCATCTAGTGTATCAGCCAAAATTTTTGCCTGTTGATTGTTGAATTTTTCACTTAAGTGATCCAAAGAAACGGCTAAAGCTAGAAATTCGCCTAAGGAATCCCATCTTAAGTGTCCTTCTTCATTGAATTGTTGAACATGTTTTGGGGCCGAACCACCAGCTCCAGTTTCGAATAAGCCACCACCATTCATTAATGGAACAATAGAAAGCATTTTAGCACTTGTTCCTAATTCCAAAATAGGGAATAGGTCCGTCAAGTAATCTCTCATTACATTTCCTGTCACAGATATGGTATCTTTTCCCTCTTTAATTCTAGCTAACGTAAATTCAGTGGCATCCGCCAAAGACATTATTCGAATGTCTAAGTTGGTAGTGTCGTGATCTCCTAAATATGTATTTACTTTTTTGATTAATTCAGCATCATGGGCTCTATCATCACATAACCAAAATACAGCAGGAGTATTGGTTGCTTTAGCTCTATTGACAGCTAATTTTACCCAATCTTGAATTGGAGCATCTTTAGCTTGGCACATTCTCCAAATATCTCCTTTTTCTACGGAATGTTCAATAAGTGCATTTCCATTTGCATCAACAATGCGGACTGCACCGTTGCTTTTTATTTCAAATGTCTTGTCATGGGAACCATATTCTTCTGCTTTTTGTGCCATTAATCCAACATTTGGAACCGTCCCCATTGTTGTTGGGTCAAAAGCACCATTTTTCTTGCAGAAGTCAATAGTAACCTGGTAAAGCTCAGCATAGCTATTGTCAGGAATAACAGCTTTTGTATCTTGTGTTTTTCCTTCTGCATTCCACATCATTCCTGAAGTTCGTATCATTGCAGGCATTGACGCATCAATAATCACATCACTAGGAACGTGTAGGTTGGTGATGCCTTTGTCTGAGTCGACCATAGCTAAATCAGGGCCGTTTTCGAAGCAAGCTTTAATAGTAGTTTCAATTTCCGATTTTTTATCAGATGGCAATTGTTTTATTTTTTGGATTAAATCTCCAAAGCCATTATTAACATCAACTCCAAGTTCCTCTAGAAGCTCTTCATGCTTTTCAAAAACTGGAGCGAAGAACACTTTTACCGCATGTCCAAAAATGATTGGATCAGATACCTTCATCATTGTTGCTTTCATGTGCAGGGAAAGTAAAACACCTTTTTCTTTTGCATCTTTAAATTGATCCTGGAAAAAACTGACCAAAGCCTTTTTACTTAAAACCGAAGCATCAATAATTTCTCCTGCTAAAAGTGAAAGGTTGTCCTTAAGTATTTTTGTGTTGCCATTTCCATCAATAAATTCGATTTTAACCGAATTAGCATCAGTCACAGTAATTGACTTCTCATTCGAACGAAAATCTCCTCCGTTCATATGCGAAACATGTGTTTTAGAATTACTACTCCAAGCACCCATAGAATGCGGGTTGTTTCTAGCATATTGTTTCACCGCTTTTGGCGCCCTTCTGTCCGAGTTTCCTTCCCTAAGTACTGGGTTTACCGCACTTCCTTTAATTTTATTATACCTAGCTTGAATTTCTTTTTCTCCATCATTTTCAGGGTCTTCTGGATAACTAGGTATGTCATATCCACTTGATTGTAACTCCTTAATAGCTGCTTTCAATTGAGGGATAGATGCACTAATATTAGGGAGTTTTATAATGTTTGCTTCTGGACTTTTAGCTAATATCCCTAATTCAGCTAATGCGTCTGCTTGTTTTTGGTCTTCGGTAAGGTTTTCGGGAAATGTTGCAATAATTCTTCCTCCTAAAGAAATATCCTTTGTTTCAATTTCAATACCTGAAGAACTTGTAAATGCTTTTACAATTGGCAGGAAAGATTGAGTTGCTAAAGCAGGTGCTTCATCGGTTTTTGTGTAAATGATTTTAGCCATTTTCTTATATTTTTTTCTTAGGTTTTAATTGGCTAACAAATGTAATGTTCGAAATAGGCTTTTCCTAATCATCGCATTGATTTTTAGTGTAGTATTTCAATGATAAAATTAAATCTCAACTTATGAGGCTTTATTTTTCGATAAAGTGATTTCCTGTCATCGTTAATTGCTTGTTCATCAAGAAAAAACAACCGTTTAAATACCGAAATTTTGATGTATTGGGCATTTGTTGATTGTTTTTATTTTTGTTTTGGATCTTTAAGAATCCAATTATTCATATGTTTTTATAAATAGTTTTTTTAATGTCTATAGTGTGTGTAGTAGTTTAAATTGAATAATTAAGTCTAATTTTTAGATAAATTGAGACAAACCTTAGCACGTAAATGACATATCTATTTAGTTACTGACAACATTAATGTTCTATATTAGACTAAAACAATCAAAATTTTGGATCATGTATTTAGCTATTTCTTTGCGGTCAATTCTTTTGTCGGTCTTACTATTTTTTGCATTCTCGATTAACGCGCAAGAATGGGTTGATATGATGCTGCAACCAAATGCTAATCTTTATGAGATAAGAGAGGCTTTTGAGACAGAATGGGGAAGTGATGAATACGTTAGAGGGAAAGGGTTTAAACAATTTAAACGATGGGTGAATTTTTGGGAGACAAGGGTGCTAGAAGATGGAAGTTTCCCAGTTAATAGTAGAGATTGGGGAAACTTCAAAAATTTAATTGTAGGGAACCAAACCAAATCCGGTGGAGTTGGAGATTGGCAGCCGATGGGTCCATTTTCTCATGTCAATACAGATTCTTGGAGTGCTGGTTCGGGTAGAGTAAATTGCATTGTGGAAGATCCTAATAATCCTAATACTTTGTTTATTGGAGCTCCTGCTGGAGGTGTTTGGAAATCAGTCGATGCTGGAAGTACATGGACTCCGCTAGGAGACGAACTCTCTGTAATAGGTATTTCCGGTATTGCTATCGATCCAAATAACAGTAATATCATTTACTTAGCTACAGGGGATACCGATGGAGGTGATACTTATAGCATAGGTATATTGAAATCTGTTGATGGTGGTTTATCGTGGTCTGCAGCAGGAAATGTTGCTGGTGAAACTACCGAGTTAATAATTGATCCGACAAATTCAAATGTTATTTATTTAGCTACAAGTTCAGGTGTATACAAATCGATAAATGCAGGGAGCTCATGGAATAACATTCAAGGCGGTAATATTCGGGACATTGATATAAAACCGGGATCATCGAATGTTATTTATGCTGTATCTTCTTCAGAATTTTTTATGACCACAGATAGCGGAGCAAGCTGGAATACCGTTACTAGCGGATTACCAAATACTTCAGGAAGGTTAGCGATAGCAACTACTGCTGCAAATGCTAATTATGTTTATGTTTTAAGTGCAACTACCGGAAATGGGTTTCAAGGAGTGTATCGTTCTGTAAATTCGGGCACTTCATTTACAGCAATGAATACTACTTCGGATATTTTTGAATCTACACAAGCCTGGTATGATATGGCAATTGCTGCTTCTCAAACCAATGCAAATGAAATTGTTACCGGAGTGTTAAATGTTTGGAGATCAAGTAATGGAGGTAGCTCATTTTCACAATTGAACAACTGGAGTTCTCCTTCTTCCTCAGCATATACGCATGCTGACATTCATTATTTAAAATACTATGGCGGAAATTTGTATTGTGGAAGTGATGGAGGGATTTATCAATCAACAAATAGTGGTAATGACTTTACTGATTTAACTGATGGCTTACAAATAGGTCAGTTTTATAGAATAGGCGGTTCTCAAAATGATGTTAATACCATTAGTGGAGGTCTTCAAGATAACGGAGGTTATGTCTTAAAATCAGGTGTTTGGAAAAATTATTACGGTGCAGATGGGATGGAAGCAGGAGTGGATCGTAATAATTCTAATCTTATTTTTGGAATGATTCAATACGGAGATTTATATAGGTCGACCAATGGAGGCAATACTAGCAGTGGTCAAGGAAGTCCAACGTCAGGCAGATGGGTAACACCAATGCAAATGGATCCAAATAATGACAGGTTATTAGCAGGATATGATGATTTATATGAATTCGATTATACTTCTGGATGGAATCAATTATCAGGTTTTACTTTTCCAGATCAATTGCGTTGTATAGAAATATATGAAGGTAATTCAGATATTATTTTTGTGAGTACAGATGATGAGATCTACGTAACAACCGACAACGGAAGTAGTTTTACGGAAATAACGGGTTCTTTACCAACAAACTCGGTAATTACGTCTATAGAAGTAAATCCTTCAAATTCAGATGAAGTCTGGGTTACAAGAGGTGGATGGAATGGAGCAAATCATGTTTACCATACCAATGATGGTGGAGCAAATTGGAATAACCTTACTGGCAACCTTCCCAACTTACCTTGCAATATTCTTAAGTATGACGATGGAACAAATGGAGGTATATACGTTGGAACCGATATAGGCGTTTATTATAGAGATAATGATTTAGGGAATTGGATCCAATACATGAATAACTTGCCAAATGTAATTGTTAATGACCTAGAAATTCATGAGGCCTCCAATGTTATACGCGCCGGAACTTATGGTCGAGGTGTATGGGAATCTCCCAATTACAATGCATTTAATAATGATGCGGGAATAAGTGAAATAATTAGTCCAGAACTCTCTATCTGCAATTCATCTAGTTTCGACCCGGTTATTACCTTAATCAATTATGGTTTAGATAATTTAACTGCAGTTGATATTGTTTATGATATCGATGGTTCCAATTCACAAACCTTTAACTGGACAGGGAACTTGGTGCAAGGAGCCACAGAAGTGATAACTTTACCTACCATTAATTCTGCATCAGGGAGCCATATATTTAATGCAGCGACTAGTATGCCAAATGGAGTTATTGATGAAGCGGTAAATAATGATAGTAAATCTAAGTCATTTGTGCTAACACTAGCAGGTGTGCCAGTAACATTAAATTTGGATACGGATTGTTGGGGTTCTGAAGTTTCTTGGCGAGTTTTGGATGACAATGGTGATTTGGTTGTTTCAGGCGGTCCATATGCAGATAATAATGGTGGAGACCTTTTTACGGAAATATTATGCCTTTCAGATGGCTGCTATGATTTTGTTATCAACGATACTTACGGAGATGGAATGTTTGGCTCTCAGTATGGGTCTTGCAATATTGATGGCAATTATAGTTTAATTGATGATCAGGCGAATATTTTGGTGGAGATGATAGATGTTGACTTCGGTAATGAAGCAATCCACAACTTTTGTATTACTGGTATTGGTTTGATTGCTGAATTCACATCTAATGCAACAACAATTTGCGAGGGAACCGCAATAGATTTTACTGATGAAACGGTTTCTGGAACACCTACAAGTTGGAGCTGGATTTTCAACGGTGCAACTCCATCTACTTCCACGGATCAAAATCCATCAGGGATTCAATATACATCTTCTGGAATTTACTCAGTTGAGTTAACCGTTTCTGATGGTGTTAATTCAAATACAATCACTACAGCGTCTTATATTAACGTTGATCCAACTCCAAACGTTGTTTTGAATGCATCCGATCCAGCATGTGGATTAGATAATGGAGAAATTACGGCTTTGGGAGCCGGAGGATCTGGAACCTTGAATTATTCTTGGTCTAATGGTGCAAATGGTACAACTATTTCAAATCTGGGCGTTGGTACTTATACAGTAACCGTTTTGGATGGTAATGGCTGTTCAAACATTGCATCTGCAATGTTGTCAAATATAAACGGGCCATCAGCAACTATAAGTTCTGATCAAATCATCTGTTCAGGTGATACAGTTACTGTTTCTGCTGGCGGAGGAGGTTCAGGAGGATCCTATAATTGGGACCAAACATTAGGAGTTGGAATCACGCACAACGTTTCCCCAAATTCCACTACAATCTATACTGTGGTTGTAACGGATATCAATGGTTGCAGTTCTTCGGCTTCCACAACGATTACTGTTGATCCTACACCTGTTCTTGTTTTCTCACCCTCTAATCCACATATTTGTGAGTTAGATACCTTAGTTTTAAGTGTTTTTGGAGCTCAAAATTATTCTTGGAATTCTGGAGAAACAGCAAGTTCAGTTACTGTTTCTCCAAATACACAAACAATTTATACTGTAACCGGTCAACAGAATAATTGCAGTAGCACCGCATCGATTACGGTAAATGTTTCTCCAAACCCAGTTGTTGTTGCTGGAGCTGATAATTATACAGTGGTAACTGGCGAATCAATAAACTTTACGAATTCGGGTTCAAATGGAACTAGTTATAATTGGGATTTTGGAGATGGTGGTAGCTCCACATTAAACTTCCCTTCTTATAGTTATGATAACCCAGGGTCTTATACAGTTATTTTGTATTCCAATTTAGGAAATTGTTCGGGTTCGGATACTATCGTTATTAATGTTGATGTAAATGGTGTGTTATCTCATCAGCAGGCGAGTGCTTATTGGGTTTACCCTAATCCTGTTTCTTCTGAATTGCATATTGAAGCAATAAATAATTTTGAAAAAGTCAACTACACTATTTTAGACGCGCAAGGAAAAGTGGTTTTAGAGGGCATTTATGAATTCAATTCAACAATTGATGTTTCAAGTCTTGCTAAAGGTGTTTATATAATTCATCTAAATAACAAGAAAAAAAGCTTGTTGCAATTCGTTAAACAATAATAAAGTAGGATTTATTTAGAAAATATAGATTAGGTTATTGCTGGTTTTCTTCAACGAATAAGAAGATAACTTCATTCGCTTTTTTCATTCTATAAGTTTCACGAGCAAATTTTTCTAATTCTTCAGGATTGGTGGTCAATTCATTTATTTTGACTTTTATATCCTCAATTTCTTTTCTTTTTAAATTATTAACTTCTTGAAGCTCACTTAATTTATTTAATGATTTGAATTGACGGTAAATATTAGTGTCTTCAAAGGCTATCAATATTATAAGTAATATTAATGCTGAGATAAAGTACTTGTTTTTTATTAAACGAATTGATTTTCTCATATTCCAAACAAAAATAGAAGGTATATGAAAATGTTTGTTCGAACGGTTAATTTATTGTAAACAATAATTTGTGAGTTTACGGTAAATTTTAACTTTACAGGAGCTGCGATAGAATGAAATCATTTTTTAAAACATATTTATCTGAAATGCTCATGATTTGGGTAGGCTTGGGGTTATATTGGTTAATTCTTTTTGGAGAATTAGCTTACGAAACTCAACTAGGTCTCTATTATCAGGAAAACAAATCAATAGAAATACTATTTTATCTAGCATGTATTTATTCAGTGATTGCAATTCCTGTTTTTCTGAGCAAAAAGAAAAACGAGTGCGGATCGAAGCTTTTGTATTTGGTTAATTCTTTAGCTAAAAAAAAGTTTGACGATAAAGCGAAAAATATTGCACTAGCTTTTGGTGTAAAATTGTTTTTTATCCCGCTAATGATTCCTTGGACGGTTGAGTTTGCTTTTGTAATAAAAGGGATGCTATTTGATACCACAAAAACATACAGTTCTTTTGTTGTGTATTTCAACAAATATTTGTTTCTACTCATATCTTATCTAATTGGATTTGTCGCATTACTTTATTACAGCTTTGGTTATTTGATTGAGTCCAGCTATTTGAATAATAAAATTAAGTCAGTCGAGCCAACTATATTTGGCTGGGCAGTTACCTTAATTTGCTATCCCTTATTTATAACCTTTGTTCTTATTGCTATTCCATTTTACACCAACGAGATGGCGTTTTTCAAGAATCAGGAGATTACATTTATTGTTAGAATATTTTTACTGCTTGTAATGACATTTAAAATATGGTCTATAGCTGCCTTGGGGGCTAAATGTTCTAATCTTACTAACAGAGGAATTGTCACTAAAGGTCCGTATAGATGGGTTCGCCACCCGCATTATTTAGCAAAGCTAATTGTGTGGTGGGTTACTTTAATTCCTGCATTTGCCATTTATGATTTTTGGATTATTGGAACTATGGTTTTTTGGACAGTAATTTATATACTTAGAGCCGTTACAGAAGAAAATCACCTGCTTGCAGATGAAGATTATGTTGCTTACTGCTCTCAAGTGAAATGGCGTTTTATTCCGTACATATTTTAAGCAACAATGTTGTTTTAAATAACCCTGAGGACTGCAGTGCTGTTTTATTCTTAACATTCTTAAACAACGTATTGATATAATAACTAATTTAACATCTAAACTGTAAAGAAATGAGCAAAGAATTAACTACACATAATTTTTCGGATATAGATATTGCACAAAATGCTACAATGGAACACATTAGAGATATTGCAAGTAAACTAGGTGTTTCTGAAGATGATATTGAAATGTATGGGAAATATAAAGCGAAGCTTCCATTGACTTTAATTGATGAAAGTACTATTGCAAAAAACAAATTAATCTTGGTTACTGCGCTTACTCCAACTCCCGCAGGAGAAGGCAAAACTACCACTTCAATTGGATTGACAGAAGGTTTGAATAAATTAGGAAAAAAAACAACTGTTGTTCTCAGAGAACCATCTTTGGGACCCGTTTTTGGAATTAAAGGTGGTGCTGCTGGTGGAGGGTATTCTCAGGTACTCCCCATGGAGGATATTAATCTGCATTTCACAGGTGATTTCTCTGCTATTGAAAAAGCCAATAACTTGCTGTCTGCTTTAATTGATAACAATATTCAGAGTAAGACAAGAAGCATAAATATCGATCCAAGAACCATTGCATGGAAACGCGTAATGGACATGAATGATCGTTCGTTAAGAGATATAACAATTGGATTAGGTGGCACGGCTAATGGGATACCTCGTCAAGATGGTTTTAACATTACGCCTGCATCGGAAGTGATGGCAATTCTTTGTATGGCAGAGAATTTTGTAGATTTAAAAGAAAGGTTAGGGAATATATTTGTTGGCTTTACATTTGACAAAAAACCCGTTTATGCCCGCGATTTGAAAGCAGAAAATGCAATGGCAATTTTATTGAAAGATGCGGTAAAACCAAATCTCGTGCAAACATTAGAAGGGAATCCAGCAATTATTCATGGAGGACCTTTTGCAAATATTGCGCAAGGAACAAATACTATCCTAGCTACAAAAATGGGATTATCTCTAACGGATTATGTTGTTACTGAAGCTGGATTTGGAGCTGATTTAGGTGCAGAGAAGTTTTTAGATATAAAATGTGTGTCTGGTGGATTAAAACCAAAGGCACTGGTTTTGGTTGCCACAATTAGGGCGTTAAGACATCATGGAGGTGCACCAAAAGAAGAGTACAACACAGCAAGTGTGGAAAGAGTTTCAAGTGGTTTTTCAAATCTGGAAAAACACATTGAAAACTGTAAGAAATTTGGATTAAACCCTGTGGTTGCGATCAATGCCTTTCCAACGGATTCGCAAGAAGAAGTTGATGTAATAAAAGAGAAATGTAATGCAATGGGTGTTGAAGCAATTGTTGCTAATGGCTGGGCAATGGGAGGTAATGGAATGACTGACCTTGCAGAAGCAGTTATAAGAGAAGTTGAATCTGGAAAGAATGAATTCAAACCACTTTATGATTGGAAGCTTCCAATTAGAGAGAAAATTAAAATCATAGCAACAGAAATCTACGGTTCCGACGGCGTCGAATATAGTAAGAAAGCAATTACAGATTTAAAGCGAATAGATGAATTAGGGTTGAATGAATTACCTATCTGTATGGCGAAAACTCAGAAATCACTTTCAGACAACGATAAACTATATGCGCGTCCAACTGGCTTTACTGTTAATGTTCGTGAGTTTGAATATGCTGCTGGAGCAGGTTTTGTTATTCCCATACTGGGTAAAATGATGCGTATGCCGGGGTTACCAGCTACACCAGCTTCTGAAGGTATGGATATTGATGATAATGGTGTTATATCAGGACTGTCTTAATTTGGTTAAATGGCAATACTCGATTATCAAGCTATAAAATTTGATGGTACATCTTCTGAAAATAGATTAGATGCACTTACAGTTGAAGAAGGTCTTCAAGTGAAAGTAAATGGTGAACCATTAATGATTACTATGCGATCCCCAGGCAACGATGCTGAGTTGGTAAGAGGTTTGTTGCATTCTGAGGATATTTTGCCAACAACAAATGAAGATGTCGAGATTATTGTTGAAAGCAAGAACAAGCAAGGGGTAGTTCCCGTTGTCAATGTCAATATACCTGAAGATAAACTGGGTGATGGTTATAAAAATAGTCGGAGTTTTTTGTCTGTTTCTTCTTGCGGTATCTGTGGACAAACGGAGTTGCAAGAATTGAAAGGAGAGTTGGAAAATAAAGGAAAGTTTAATCCTTTAGATTTAAAATATATGTTTGAATTGATGGATGGAAAACAAAAAACTTTCCGGAAATCTGGAGGTTCTCATGCTGCAGCTGCATTTGATGAAAAAGGTGAAATGATATGTGTTATGGAAGATATTGGGCGACACAACGCAGTTGATAAAGTAATAGGAACATTGTTGTTAAAAAAACAGTTAAATAGAGCCTTTGCGATAACCGTTAGTGGAAGAATTTCTTACGAAATTGTTATGAAAGCATTTAGAGCAAAAATACCGGTTTTAGCCGCAGTTTCAGCCCCATCTTCTTTAGCTGTTGACTATTCAAAAGAACTCGGAATTACTTTATTTGGATTCTGCAGAGGTGAAAATGCAACGTGTTATTCAAACATGCAAAGAGTAAATGCTATTGACCAAACAAAATGAAAAAGATAATTTAGAAGATATGTCAAAAAAATTATGTGCGCATGGAAAATTTATCCCAATGGCTATTAAGGATGCAATGCTATATTTTGGAAGTGTATTAAAAGAATATATTCACTAATGAAATTATTTACGCCAAATACGGATTCTATTTTTGATTTTTATGACAAAGGAAAGTTTCTTTTGGCGTATAGAGTTTCACTTTTATTCTTAATAGCTTTTACCTTTCTATCCGTTATTTATTTGATTAATGATGTCAATTCAATGTTGACAATTTTCTTAACCGAAATTCTTATAATAGCCACTTTTATACATCTAAAAGTAACTAAAAATTTCAAGCCTTTTTTCTGGATTTATACCATTATCGGTACTTTGATTATTAATTTCTCACTAAATTATTTGTTGAGTTTAACTCATTATGTTGATTTTATTTGGATAATGGTAGTTGTCTCATTAGCTTTTATAGGGTTAGGTCCTAAATATGGGTTTCTATTTTTAATCGTTAATATTTTAGGACTTGCTTATTTTTTTTGTTTCACGCTTAATCTGCATATTGGAATAATAGAGTCGAAGAAGCCGTTGCAGTTATTGGTGGATTTCATTGAAGTTTCTTTTGCTTTACTTGCAATAGGCTATTTACTCATGGAGTTTGTAAGATATCAAAAGCATACGGAGGAAATACTTCGAGTAGTTAACACAAACTTAGAAGATCAAAACATGCTTATTCAATCTAAGAATTTGGAAAATGAAACATTATTAAAAGAGATTCATCATAGAGTTAAGAATAATCTTCAAATAATTATTAGTCTGCTTAGGATGCAGAGTAATGAAATGAAATCTGAAGAAAGTAAAATGTATTTTACTGAGGCGATTAATCGAATTATGGCAATTTTTTTAATACATCAGAAACTATATGGAGAGAAAGAGTTATCTAAGATTAATCTTGAAAGCTATATCGAAGAATTGGTAAACGATATTATTACGGTTTCTCTTAATCAGAATAGAATAAAACTTTTCATAAAATCAAATGTAAAGGATTTAAGTTTGGAGACTATAATGCCTTTAGGTTTGTTAATCAATGAATTAGCTTCAAATTCATTGAAGCATGCGTTTGCTGATGAGAATGGTAAGATTTCTATTGTCATAAATCAAACTGGTGATAAGTTTGATTTTGATTATTCAGATAACGGTTCTTGGAAGCCACCTATTTCTGATCGTGTGAGTTTTGGTGTTGAGTTGATTGATATATTGACGGATCAAATGAACGGGAGTATGGTATTGAATACAGATAAAGGAACGCATTATTCATTCCAACTAACAAATCTATAATTATGGAAAACATATCTTTTACAGATACTATTAATCATAAGTTTATCGATGGTGAATCGATTTTGAGTTTTACAAATCTTAAATTTTAAAAGTATGGGAAAACGTAACAAAAATACAGGACAACCTCCGTTAAAATTTACGGGTATTAAGTTGGGTAGTCCCAAATTATATGCTGCTGGAATCCCTGCTGTTTTATCCTCTTTGAATCATATAAAAAAAGAAGTCGGTATTGTTAATGGCGTGAAGTTATTAAATAAACTGAATCAGTTTAAAGGTTTTGATTGCCCCGGTTGTGCTTGGCCAGACCCTGACGATAAAAGAGCTTTACTTTCTGAATATTGTGAAAATGGTGCTAAAGCAATTTCAGAAGAGTATACAAAGTACAAAGCTGATCCTGCTTTTTTTTCGAAAAATTCTGTTTCCAGTATGTTGAATTGGTCAGATTTGGAGTTGGGTAAATCAGGGAGAATAACTTCTCCGATGTTTTATAATGCGCAAGATGATAAATACGAGGAAATATCATGGGACGGTGCATTTAAGTTGATTGCAAGAGAATTGAAATCATTAAATGACCCCAATGAGGCAGTGTTTTATACCTCAGGAAGAACCAGCAATGAAGCTGCCTTTTTATATCAGTTGATGATAAGAAAGTTTGGAACGAATAATTTGCCTGATTGTTCTAATATGTGTCATGAAAGTAGTGGTACCGCTTTATCAGAAACCTTAGGTATCGGAAAAGGTTCTGTAACTCTTGATGATTTTAATCATGCGGAATTGGTAATTGTTGTTGGGCAAAACCCAGGGACAAATCACCCTCGAATGCTCTCAGCTCTAAGAAATACAAAAGATGCTGGTGGTTCAATTATTTCTGTTAATCCTCTTCCAGAATCGGGTCTTATTTCATTTAAAGATCCGCAAAAGCCATTAGAATGTTTGGGTTCTGGAACATCTCTAACAGATTTGTATTTACCTGTGCGAATCAATGGTGACTTGGCGCTATTTAAGGCTATTAATTACCTTTTGAAT
>JAQWQH010000265.1 GCA_029244805.1 Flavobacteriales bacterium | reverse complement strand
GTCTTTTCAATACTACTTTTTGTAATTCACGATTCAAAATTAATCGCAAAAGGTTTTCCTGTGGCAGAAGGTCTTTCGAGTAAATATATTTTTGATCAACGTCCACTCGGTACAAAAAATTGAAGAATACATCTTCATTTTCGCTTAGTGTAGTTTCTATCCAATGCAGTAGGGCCCGAATAAATGCGTTTTTTTCTGAGTCAATAGCAAATTCATATTCTAATCCGCTTAACATTAAGTCTTTGTTTAACTGTTCTATAACTTTCTTTAAAATATCTTCCTCCACTAACGAAACACCTTGATAACTAATCTCTAAACTCATATAATTCTATATCTTTAAACTCAAATTTACAATCATTTAACACCAAAACATAATGAAAAAACTTTTATCTACGATAGTTTTCCCCTTGATGATACTTACTTCCGCTCTTAACAGTTGTGGCATCGGAGAGCAGACCAAAGCTGCAGAATCGGTAGCTGAAAAATTTTATAAAAACTTATCTGAAAAGGACTATGACAAAGCCATGAGTTTGATCGACGAAGAAAGTTTTGAGATATCAACCAAGGAGGAATGGTTAGCAGTAATAACCAACAAAGAATCTTCGGGTAAATTTTTGGGATATAAAAAAGACATAGGATTTAATATTAAAACTAAAAACAGAATAACCAAAGTTAAATTAGACTATATATGCAATTATGAACACCATACTCTTTATGAAAGATTGATAATGGTCAAACGTGGGGAATTTTATAAAATAATGTCCTACGAATATAATACAGACAAAGATAAATTAACAGAATAGCTGATAACATCTTCAAATAGTAAAACCGAATTGATATTTTAATAAGTTAATTCGGTTTTTTTATAAATAATAATCTGCATTTTTACACCATGAAAGTTCTCATAACAGGTGGATCAGGTTTAATTGGAAATAGAATAACGCAACTACTATTAGAGAAAGGTGTTGAAGTAATCCACTTAACAAGACATCGCAATTCAAAATCAGGTGTTAAAACGTATGAATGGGATTGGGAAAAAGGAACGATTGATTTAAAGTGTTTTGAAGAAGTCACACACATCATTCATTTGGCCGGAGCTGGAATTGCAGACAGAGCCTGGACAACCAAACGCAAGCGCTTCATCATTAGAAGCAGAGTGCATACCACTCGATTACTCTTTAAACACATTGAGGCTTTGGATAAATTAGAAAGTTTTATTTCTGCTTCTGGGATCGGTTATTATGGTGCTAGAACTACTGAAGAAATATTCACTGCATCCTCTCAACCACATGATGATTTTATTGCTAAATGCTGCATCCAATGGGAAAATGCAGCAGACCTTTTTAAACCATACGGAAGAGTTGTAAAATTAAGAACAGGAATTGTACTAGACAAGAATAAAGGAGCTATTCCAAAAATGAGTACTTCTATTAAAATGGGGATGGGTGCTCCCCTTGGTAATGGCAAACAATACATGCCCTGGATACACATAGACGATATTGCTAATTTATATATCTATGCATTAACTAGTGAAATGAATGGGGTATATAACGCTGTTTCTAGTCAACACGCAACGAACAAAGAATTGACCCAAGAAATAGCAGTTCAATTCAATAAAAAAATACGGCTACCAAAAGTTCCTTCCCTAATTATCAAAACGATTTATGGAGAGATGGCAGACATCCTTTTAAAAGGGTCCAAAGTAAGTAATGATAACTTATTAAATTCAGGGTTTAAATTCGAGTTTTCCGATCTAAAAAGTGCTTTACATAACATATTCAAATAAAAATATTTCAGATTCTTTAAATTTATAGAAGGTTTCTCAAAAGTATCCGTTCATTATGCAGCAGATAGTCTGTTGTAAAATCAATTTTATCAATATTTGTGTTTAATTAAACATTAGTATCTACCTTAGTGGTAATGAATTTTGGATTTTTAAAAAGACGAAAATTTTGGATTAGAAGCATGATAGCCCTAATCCTTATTCCTATAATATTATTGACTGTTCTTGTATCCTTGCTCTATTGGAAACAAGATCAGGTTGTGAAAGAATTGTTACAAACCTTGAATGACGATTTTGCAGGTCACTTTGAAATCAAGGAAAGTCATATTTCTCCTTTCGAAAATTTCCCTTATATCTCAATAGATATTCAAAACATGGTGCTGTACGAAAATGAATCCAAAGAAGGGGGGCATATTTTGGACATTCATGATACCTATATTGGTTTTAATATTTGGGACATTCTATACGGAGATTTGGAAATCAAATCAATTTTACTAAACAAAGGTTCAATCAACCTAGTGCAGCATAAAGATGGAAATTTTAACATAGCAGATGCGCTTGCTGCTAAAGTAGAAATAGAAGACCCCGCAAAGGAGTTTCATTTAAACTTAAAGTCAATAAAATTAACAGATATTGACATCAATAAACTTAATGAATCAAATGGTATGTATTTTGATTTATTTATCAACGAGGCTAAATCGAATTTCAAAACTGTAGACGATGATGTTCAAATGTTTCTGGATTCTAAATTCATTGTTACCTATATTGATAATGGCGACACTACATTTATCCACGATAAGCACCTGGATGTCCATACAGAGATAGATTATATTGCAGAAAAAGAAATTCTAAAAATTGTTCCATCTGAAATTGCACTTGAAGGATCTATTTTTAACATGGAAGGTAATATTGACTTTGCGGATGATATGTTTTTAGATATCAATTTCAAAGGAGAAAAACCAAATTTCGATTTACTCATTGCTTTTGCTCCTGAAGAAATTGCTCCTACTTTAAAGGCCTACAACAATAGAGGAAGCGTTTTTTTCAACGGATCGATATTGGGAAAATCAATTAACGGACACTCTCCAAACATTGATGCAGTTTTCGGATGCACTGAAGCCTTTATAGAGAATAACTCCAATGATAAAAAATTGGATAATCTTCAGTTTACAGGTCATTTTTCAAATGGTGTTAAAAGAGACCTTACCTCTATGGAATTCTCAATAACTAATTTTTCGGCAAACCCTGAAGCTGGAATATTTAGTGGAGATCTAAACGTAGCGAATTTCTTGGAACCTGACATAAACTTAAAACTAGTTTCAGATTTTAAACTAGATTTTTTAGCTAAATTCTTAAACCTAGAAGACCTAAAAGATCTTTCTGGAGATGTTAAATTGACCATGAATTTTCACGATATCATTGACTTAGAGCACCCTGAAAAGAGTATTGAAAAACTAAATGAATCCTATTTTACAGAATTGAAAGTTACCGATCTTAGTTTTGCAATTCCTGATTTTTACTTATCTCTAACAGACCTTGATATTTACGCTGTTATGGATGGACATGAAACAAATATTGAATATTTCGACATACTAATTGGAAATTCTGATTTACACATTAATGGAACGGTAGATGATCTTCCTGCTATAATCCACCATACTGACAAAGATGTATTAGCCCACCTAAATATAACATCCGACTACCTAGACCTATTGCAATTATCAAGCTCCTCGGGAGATACTGTTGAGGGAGTAAATGAATTTCTCTCCGATACAAAACTGGGATTATCTTTTAAGTGCTCAGCTAAAGATTTTACTGAATCTCCATACCTTCCAATTGGAGAGTTTTTCATCGATGATTTTCATGCTAAATTAAAACACTACCCCCATAGTTTTCATAACTTTCATGCTGACCTTGTTATTGAACAAGAAAATTTAAACCTGATTGATTTTTCGGGTCTTATAGATGAAAGCGACTTTCATTTTAATGGAAGACTAAAACATTATGACATGTGGTTTATGGAGCAGCCGAAAGGGGAAACCAAGATTGAATTTAATCTAACCTCTGAAATACTCCAGCTAGAAGACCTTTTCGCTTATGGTGGAGAAAACTTTGTACCGGAAGATTATAGAAGCGAAGAGTTTGACGCCTTAAAAATTCATGGTTTTGCTGATCTACATTTTCAAGAGCACCTCCAATCCTCTGATTTGAATATCGATTTTTTTGAAGCCAAAATGAAAATTCATCACCTAAGGTTTGAAGACTTTGGAGGAAGATTTCATTTTGAAAATAATAATTTGCTTGTAGAAAACTTTGGAGGGAAACTAGGAAAAAGCAACTTCCTTATTGATGCTAACCTCGGGTTTGGAATCGACACACTTTCAAAAAAAATAAATAACCGCATTCGTTTAAAGTCTTCTAAATTAGATTTTGACCAACTATTCATTTATGAAGAACCAGATTCTTTATACGCTGCATCTCCTGAAGAACACGAGGAAGGCTTTAACATATACGATATCTCTTTTCCAAACCTAAAAGTAGACCTTGAAATCGAAGACTTAAACTACCACCTGTATGAAATACAAAACTTTGAAGGATTGTTTAGAGTTCAATCTGATCATTATATTTATGTCGACACACTTTCTTTTAATGCTGCAGGTGGTAATATCAAAATGAATGGATACTTTAACGGCTCAAATCCGAAGCAGATATATTTTAGTCCAAATATGAAAATAAGGGAAGTTAACTTGGATAAGTTGCTTGTTAAATTTGAAAATTTTGGACAAGATTATTTAGTTTCGGAAAATCTACATGGAAAAATAAGTGGAGATTTATGGGGTAAAATACACATACACAAAGATATGGTGCCAATAATGGATGATAGTGAAATTCATCTTGATTTTAAGGTTCTTTCTGGAAAACTAGAAAACTTTGGTCCCATGGAGTATTTGGCAGAATATTTTGCTGATAAAAATGTTGCCAAAGTTATATTTGACACGCTTCAAAACCACATTGACATGAAGGATGGAGTGCTGAGAATACCAAACATGACAATAAACACCTCCCTAGGTTTCGTTGAACTATCTGGTTTTCAGTACAATGATTATAGTTATGAGTATTATTTAAAAGTTCCATGGAAAATGGTTACTAAAGCTGGGGCTTCAAAATTATTTGGAAAGAAAAAAGATGAACCCGTAAATCCAGAGGAAGTAAACGAAATAATATATTCCGAACAAGGAAAAAAAATTCGTTATGTAAATATTCAAATCAAAGGAGATTTAGAAGATTACCAAATCAAACTTAAGAGAGAGAAATAAATATCAGCACAAAGTAGATAAAACTAATCTAAATAAGAACCAGGATCTAAAAATCTCTGTTCATTAAGCCTGCAGCAAAGTCATATAAATACTGCTTCATAGAAACATCAATTTGGATAGCGTCTAAAGATTCTAGTGATTTTTGATAGTAATCATCCATAACTTCATCTGCTTTTTCTTTCACAGATAACGCTTCAAAAATTTCGGTAACCGCCTCTACTTTGTCTGAACCACCTTCTGTTGATAGCCAATTTTTTAGTTGAATATTTTGACTTTCATCTGCATCTTCTAATGCCTTAAGCAGCAAATAGGTTTTCTTATTTGCCAAAATATCGCCACCTACTTTTTTACCCACCAAAGCAGCATCGCCAAAGACATCCAAAATATCATCCTTGATTTGAAAAGCCATTCCTAAATTCAAACCGAAGTCATATAGTTTTTCAGCATCTTGTTTTGGTGCACCTGCTAAAACAGCACCTAATTTGAGAGCACAGGCGACCAATACAGATGTTTTTAAACGAATCATTTCAATGTATTCATCTATACTTACATCACTCCTAGACTCGAAGTCCATATCATGTTGTTGCCCTTCACAAACTTCAACCGCAGTTATATTAAACAAGTCCAACACATCTCTTAGAAATTTATTTTCACAAGATGTGACCAGGGTAAATGCTTGCACAAACATTACGTCACCAGAAAGAATAGCTGCGTTAACATTCCATTTTTCATGAACCGCAGCCTGCCCCCTTCTTAGAGGAGCATTATCCATAATATCATCATGCAAAAGTGTAAAATTATGAAACACTTCTATTCCTAAAGCAGGCTTAATTGAATCAGTAACAATACCTCCAAATAAATCTGTTGCCAACAAAGTTAAAACAGGCCTCAATCTTTTCCCTCCTAAATCTAGGATATAATTAACAGGTTTATAAAGCGAAAAATCTTTATTCTCATTTTGAAATTGCTTAATCCCATTTGCGATAATTTCTTGATATTCTTCTATTGACTTCATTACTGCTTTATCAAACTCATCAAATATTTACCATATCCACTTTTCAATAATGGCAGAGCTATTTCCTTTAATTGTTCATCACTTATATAGCCCCGTGCATGCGCCACAGCTTCAATACATCCCACACCTAAACCTTGTCTTTCCTCAATAGTTTGAACATAACTACTCGCTTGCATTAAAGAAGTGAAAGTACCCGTATCTAACCAAGCTGTTCCTCTTTCAAGTGTTTGAACTTTGAGCTTACCTCTTCGTAAATATTCTTTATTAACATCTGTAATTTCATATTCTCCTCGAGAACTGGGCTCTAAATTTTCCGCAATCTCCACAACATCATTGTCATAAAAATACAAACCAGGTACAGCATAATTTGATTTCGGATTTTCAGGTTTTTCTTCAATAGATAAAACCTTGTTTTCATCATCAAAATCGACAACACCATATCTTTCTGGATCAGAAACATGATAAGCAAAAACAAGACCTCCTTCAGGGTTTTGACTTGACCTCAATAACTTCCCCATTCCAGTACCAAAGAAAATATTATCTCCTAAAACTAAGGCCACTTTGTCTTTTCCAATAAATTGCTTGCCAATAACAAATGCTTGCGCCAAACCATTTGGTTCTGACTGAACAGCGTAGGTAAACCTACAACCCAATTTTTTCCCATCGCCAAGCAAAAGTTGAAAAGCATGCTGATCATGGGGAGTCGTAATTATCAAAATTTCATTTATTCCGGCAATCATTAATGTAGAAAGAGGATAGTAAATCATCGGCTTATTATAAACCGGCATTAGTTGTTTACTTACTGCCAAAGTCAGGGGATGAAGTCTTGTTCCAGACCCTCCTGCTAATATAATTCCTTTCATTATTTATTTAATTTTCAGATCTTCCAACTCTATATCTTCTTCTTCATCGAATAGTTCTAGAAGTGGTTCTTTAAATGCTTTCGTAGTTATCCTTTTTTCAAGAGAAAGTAACAGAGAAGGAAGTAGAACTAAATTAGCTAGCATTGCCGTAAACAATGTAGTAGCTACCAACAAACCAAGTGCTTGTGTTCCTCCAAAATCCGATGCAACAAACACTCCAAATCCAAAGAATAAAATTATTGAAGTGTAAATCATGCTAACACCCGTTTCTCTTAGAGCTTTGAGCACGGCCATTTTAATATTCCATTTGCTTGTTTTAAGTTCCATTCTATACTTTGCTAAGAAGTGAATTGTATCATCTACAGAAATCCCAAAAGCTATACTAAACACTAAAATTGTAGAAGGCTTAATAGGGATACCTGCAAAACCCATAATAGCAGCTGTTATTATTAGTGGAACTAAATTCGGCAGTAGAGATACCAAAACCATTCTCCAAGAGCGGAATAAAAAGGACATTAAGATCGCAATCACAAAAATAGCTATTGCGAGACTTATAAAAAGATTTTTAACCAAATAAGTAGTTCCTGTTGTAAACTGAATGCCCGTTCCTGTTATGTAATATTCATTTTGAGAAGTTTTCACTATATCTCTAATTAAACTTTCAAAACCTGCTTCCCTGTGGAAAGTATAAATCGTATCTTCCTCCTCTTCTGCATCAAATGCATCTTCCAAACTAGGATGCTCTGATATTAGCTTTTGTTTCAAATTATGGATTACATAACTATAATCGTTATAAAGGTTCTTCAAAATAGTATCTCGCTTATCCAAATCACTTTCAGTAAAAGCCTGATTTAACAGGTTAAATTCCGCATAAATTATTTTATCGATTTTCGCTTCAACTCTTTCCACCAAAGCAGACATAGAGTCTGTTCCTATATCAGCAATTTGCACGGTTACTCTTGTTTTATGCATGGTTGAATCCAAAAACCCATTTACCAATCTTGCTGAGGTATCTGATTGTGCACTTTTAATCTTAAATGTATTCTCGAAGTATCCTTCATCCTCTATCTTTCCTAAAGTTCTAAGGTCCAGTCGGTAATGATTTTCTTTTCCCCTTTTGTAAACCTGATTTAAATATTTTACAGCGTCTACAATGGAAATGGATTTTGAAAGCTTATCCTCTGTCAATAAAGTTTTCTGGACGGAATCGATTTTCTTCAATAAATTCACATCTTTGTAAATAGTATCTTGTGATTTAAAAACTAATTCAAATGGCATTACTCCATTAAGCTGTTCTTCATAAAATTTCAAGTCCTGAACAACAACATCATGTTTAGGAAGATCATCTACAATATTTCCTGATAAGCGCATTTGCGACATCCCATAGATCCCTACAGTAATAATAGCAACGGTGATAGCATAAACAAGAGTTCTATATTTTGTTGTCCAAATTACTAATCTATCTACAACTACATAAAGCCACTTTTTATCTAAGTGTTTAACATGTTTTGGTTTTGGAGCTCCTAGATAACTATATATAATGGGCACCACTAATATTGACAAGAAAAACATTGCTAAAATATTTATGGCAGCAATTATTCCAAACTCCTTCATCATATCGGCTTTGGTAAAAACAAATGTTCCAAAACCCATAGCGGTGGTAGCGTTGGTTAGCAAAGTTGCATTTCCAACTTTTCCAATCGCACGAGAAAGTGCTTTTGCCTTATTTCCATGAATTTTAAATTCTTGCTGATATTTATTTATCAAATAAATACAATTCGGAATTCCAATAACAATCATTAAGGGAGGAATTAGACCCATTAAACCTGTTAACTCAAAACCTATTAAACCAATAGAGCCTACAGACCAAATAACACCAATAATTACCACGACCATTGAGACCATAACAACCTTAAAGGACCTAAAGAACATAAACAGTAATAGGGAAGTAATTGCTATTGTTAACAGTATAAAAATAGATAATTCATCTGTTACTTTCTTCATCGTTACTGCTCGTACGTAGGGTAAACCAGAGTATTTAAACTCCCCTAGAGAATCCGTATATTCTTCCGCTATTGCAGCTATATCAAAAACTAAAGAACCTCTGTTTTTTGAATTAAAAATAGGCTCGTTTACAAAAACCATCATAATATGAAGGTTAGAGCTATCCTTATAGATCATATTGCGGTAAAAAGGAAGAGAATAAACCACATTTTTAATACTATCTACCGCTTTTTGGTTTTTTGGAAAACTGGTAAATAATGGATTTAACTCGAATTTTTTTAGCGATTCATTTTTGTAAATGTTGAATAAATGTGCTTCAGAAAAAACGGAATCTATTGCTGAGACGGAATCTCCAACTGGTGTTCCTGCAATATGCACTTTTAGTTTTTTCAATCGGTTCCCAAGCTCATACCAATCCCTAAAATTATCCTTTTCATAGAAATCTTCACTTGTATTTGCAATTACAACAACCAACCCATCTTGACCGAAATCTTTTCTAAATTCTTGGTAAACAATATTGGTAGAATCAGTCTTTGGGAGTAAGCCCCCAAATTCATACATAATTTTAATGGACTTAGTAAAATACCCTAGGAATAGGGTAAGACATAGAATTCCAATAAGAATTGCTAACCTATTTCGTAATATACCTTTTGCTACCTTTTGCCACATACTGTGTTTCTTCTATATATCTAGAACAGCTAGCAAATCTACTGAATTATTTATTAAAATCCCGTATAAAATTCATATTGAATCGTAATAT
Organism: Flavobacteriales bacterium; assembly: GCA_029244805.1. GTDB lineage: Bacteria > Bacteroidota > Bacteroidia > Flavobacteriales_D > Parvicellaceae > CALSMU01. Next base: position 3,687 of record JAQWQH010000265.1, on the reverse strand, counting down.
TAAAATCCCATTGAGATAGTGATTTTATAGGTAAAATTGTCGTTCTGTTTATCTAGTGAATACGGACCATACCGATAAAACATTCCAAAACCAAAACCACCTGTTGATAAGTGTATTATGTTATGAATTTTCAGCCCGGACTCATAATACCCTTTTTCCATGGTTTTACCCTCTAGTTGAGAATGGTAATTAACTTTGGCTTTATCTCCAAACCCAACCCCTTGATAAATAGCTAATTCAGGCTGAAACATATCTTTCTTTAAAAGTGTCCCAAAATTATGTTCCCAAAATGCGTTTATAAATGCAGACGCATAAAATTCATTTACATACATCGTTTCGAAACTTTCGAAAACAGATAGTTCAAAATTTTCTTTCGTTCCTTGCTGATTAAACAAGTAAGAAAAAGGTACCTCTTGCGAAACTAATCCGCCAATAAACGCAAAATTTGATTTACCTATAAATGGTAATGAAAAATTGTCTGTAACCTTCACCAATAAACGTTTCAATTCATTGGTAGTTAAATAAGGAATTGTTTGCTGAAAACTTAAATTAAAAACGGGATACTTTGAAGAAATATCAACTAATCTGCTTCCATTATACATTACTTTGGAAAATGGAGAATAGCACAATTCAACACCAATTAAAGAATAATAAAACTCAGATGTCGCCAAAACTGTATTTTCACCCGTTATTTGTTCAAATTGATAATTGTAAAGCGGTGCTAATCGCTGCATTTTTCCTATAATTTTTGCCTTAACCCCCTTAACTCTAAATCGAAGACTTGCTTTCCAATTAACATCCTGATCGTAAAGAGTTGTATAAAAGCGATACAAATCTTGATTGCTCCCAAGTTTTTGATTTGTTCCAATTTCTATACTTCCTGCCTGACTGATATCATTTGTTATAGAAACATTTAAACCTACTCCTTTTTTTGGCCATAACTTAACGTCTAATTCACCTCCATATTTCCATGCTATATATTTAAAGCCAAAGCCAAAATAACCACCTACTGTCATCTTTTTGGTTAGTCGGTCATTTGTATACAAACCAGCTCCTAATCGAATACCCTCGTAATTGTTATAGCCTAGCACCTTTTTTATATCAAGATCAATGGGACCTAAAGGCAATCTCCCATCCAATATAGACTCCATAAGTAGCACTTTTTCATCTAAATGTAATTCTTCTCCTATACTATCTATTACCTGATACGTAAGACTATCTCTTAATGACAATGGATTATGTCTAGAATTAGAAAGTGAACTGTCATTTTGCATTTTATCTTTGATATCCATCTCCAAAGTAATATCTCCAAACTTTAATGCATCATCACTAGGGTTTAGATTGATGTTTTTGAGATAAGAAACAGACTTACCTATCATATCTAAACCTCCAACACTCAAATTCCTGAAAGTTAAATTAGAATTCAGCTGCTCTGGAAACCAAACGCCATTTATCTGTTGGTATTTTTGATTTATTTGAATATCCATTGACCCTTGCGGGTTTACGGGTTTTGCAATTACATTTTTAACTCCATATTTATCAGAGGATATATTTAAAACACCCTCCATGGCTTTAAAAACACGTTTTTCTTTTGGCCAAAACGAAACAACAAATACAGTATCCGTATTTTCTACATACTCATCCAGCAGCTTATAGTTATATTTTGAAAACCCCTCATTTGTAATAGGAGAAATGTATTGAATGTTACTCAATGTAAAAAAGGTATTGTAAAAACTAAAAGCCTGCAATTCGGTAGCTAACAGAGGTAGCATGGTATTTTGCAACCCACTTGTGCGCGTTGCAGTTACAATATCTTTCGTTTTATTAGGTGCTTTATGATACGTTTCCACCACGGTTTCAATCAACATCAAATTTTGTTTTGCAAAAAATTCTTGCATCATTAGATAACTAGAATCTTCGGAAGTAGCCCCTGAAGAATCTAGTTCTGCACCCAGTGTTAGCTTATTGTAACTTTCGTAGTAGAAATCTAAATTTTTCTCTGGATTATTTGACCTTCTATTTCGGATTACCTTTTTGATAACAGGCAAAGCAGGATTATAATCTGCATCAATTACAACTTCTTCTAGTCCGATTGAGTTTTTTATCAAGTAAACTGTATTCTGTAAAGTAACCTCTAAAGTTTGTTCTAGTTTTTCATAACCGAGATAGCTAAATTCAAAATTTTCAATTTTTCCTTTTGACTCATATTCGAATACTCCATCAATATCTGTTGTAAAGCCATTTTGAGAACTTCCTATTCTAATATTAACAAATGGCAGAGGCTCCTTAGTATCAATATCTTTTACAATGCCTGAATACACATTTTGGCCAATCAAGAAAGTTGGATACAAAAAAACATATGTAAAAATGAATAATTTCATTGTAGTAAGGTATTTATTTTGCAATGAATATTGTCTGTAAATATATAACTCTCAGAATTATAAAGGAAAAATAGTGCCTTTTTACAATTAAACAATTTAAAATATTCGCATACAAAACCATACCTGTTTGTACTTCTAGAAATTAAAAAATGTAAATTTACAAATGTGTTTTCTAACAAATCAGACAATAAAGCCATACTTAAAAAACAAACTTTCAGGAAGGTTTGGAACATCATCAAACTCTATTCGAGTTTCATAGTCTCTCGGGCTCTTAAAACACCCATTAACTGGGGTAACCCTTCTTCTATTTCTATTGAACCAACCACCGCATGCAATTTAGGATGCCCTGAATGCCCGAGTGGACTGAAGCAATTTACCCGAGCCACAGGTAATTTAAAATTTGACTTGAATAAGAAAATAATCGATGAAATGGGCGCTAATTTATCATTTATAAACTTCTATTTTCAAGGAGAACCTTTCATTAATCCTGGTTTTTTAAAACTAGTAAACTATGCTTCGAACAGCGGAATATATACCGGGACTTCTACCAATGCTCATTTTATAACAGAAGAAGTAGCAAGGAAAACCATTGAATCAGGGCTTGATCGATTAATAATCTCAATAGACGGCACAAGCCAGGAAGTTTACGAGCAATATAGAGTTCATGGGACATTGGAAAAAGTACTTGAAGGAACCAAGAACATGGTCAAATGGAAAAAAGAATTGAAATCTTCTACGCCTCATTTAATCTTTCAATTTCTAGTTGTCAAACCAAATGAACACCAAATTAAAGATGCTATTCAACTCGCAGAAGAAATGGGAGTTGATGAAATCAAATTCAAAACTGCTCAAGTATATGATTATAAAAATGGAAATCCATTAATTCCTGAACAAGAGGAATACTCGAGATACAGAAAGAAAAAAGATGGGACCTATATTTTAAAAAACAAAATGAGCAATCATTGCTGGAGAATGTGGAGTGGATGCGTAATTACATGGGATGGAAAAATAGTCCCTTGTTGCTTTGATAAAGATGCGTCGCATCAATTAGGAAGCATTTCGGAGCAAACTTTTTCATCTATATGGAAAAGTTATCAATACAAACAGTTCAGAAAGTCAGTATTGTCAAATCGAAAAGAAATCGACATTTGTAAAAACTGCTCTGAAGGCAGCAAAGTTTGGACTTAATTAACAACGAAGTAAAAAAGAACTATTTCTTTCTGAAAAAGATCCGAATTGGAACTCCCGTTAAATTGTATTTATCTCTTAACTTATTCTCTAAAAATCGCTTATAAGAATCGGGTAT
>JAQWQH010000262.1 GCA_029244805.1 Flavobacteriales bacterium | reverse complement strand
AAAAATTTTCAATCAAAAGCTAAGCAACATAATTCTTGCCAACCAAATGGTTATTATTAGTTTAGCCGCAACGTTGTCTAAATATTTAAAATATGAAAATAAAATTGATCTTCATCACCTACTTTCTTTTAACATTTATATTTTTCTCATGTAATAGATCAAAATCTGAGGAAGTAACAAATATAAGCAACAGCGCAGAGGAGGTTATCAAGAGTAAGGTTGATTTATTAAGAGATATAACACCACTTTTTGAGGACGGTGATGTTAATGCAGTAATTGAGATTCCATCAGGAACATTAGAGAAATGGGAGCTAAATAAATCAACTGGGCAAGTACAATGGGAATTAGTAGATAATACACCAAGAATTGTAAATTATTTAGGTTATCCCGGCAATTATGGAATGATACCTCAAACTTTGCTTTCCAAAGAAAAAGGTGGAGATGGGGATCCATTAGACATAATTGTTCTTGGACCTCCATCTACAAGGGGTGGTATAGTGAAATGTAAAATAATCGGAGTTCTATATTTGATGGACCGAGGAGAACGGGATGACAAATTAATAGCTGTTTCAGCGGGTTCCCCGCTATATCAGGTTAATGACATGACTGAGTTAAATAAAAATTACAAAGGTATTTCAGAAATTATAAAATTATGGTTCACTAACTATAAGGGAACAGGCAAAATGGAATCGGAAGGATTTGGAGATAAAAAGACCGCTTTAGCAATACTTAGAGATGCTATCGATGAATTTGATTTAATTCATACTAAGCAGAACAAAAAATAAATTACATTAAAGCGCACTTTAACAAAGGTTCATAGCAAATTTAACTAACACACCGTTTATCCTTATTTCTATTTTACTCTGCTTTCTGCTGATACGAATACCCAAAATTTATCAAGTAGGGCAATAGAAAGCAATGAGCTTTCAAGTTTGCACTGAGCAATGAAGTTTACATAGTCGGTGTATTTTGTTTTTATCTCATTCTTTTTTTAAGATAGGTTCCGAAAATAGTGCTTTGTTGTTGTTCCATTTATAGGGGTAATATAAATTGGTAATCGGATTTTGGTTTCCTTCATGAATCTCAATACAAATAGCGTCTTTCTTATTTGATTCTGTTTTATGGAGAACACCATCAAAACAGATGGCCCAAACTTTGATTTTTTTAATGTAGGCCAATCGATTTAATTTATTAGAGAGGTGTTCAATTCTGTTTCTTTTTAGGTTCATGTTGAGTGCTGGGTCTTCCAGGACTATTTCATTTTGCATATTGAGGAAAGCCCCAAATGGAATTAGAGTTTGGCGAGATTCGATGATTTTTTTGGCATATGAATAGCATACTTCTTCTAAGATTAATTTTTCCTCATTTATGTCTTGGCTACTCATTTTATAGATCCCTTGATATATAAGTTAAACGAACCTTTATGGATTGATATGTGTTGTTTTAAACTCACCAAATCCAAAAGTGAATGTGTTTATGGTTTCGTTATGTTTTTCTTTTCAATTCTGATGTGAACTTACTTCCACAGTTCATTAAGATAGCGAATCACATTTTTACTGCTTATGCTTTCAATGGCTTCCGGTGAAACCTGCTCGGAAACTGCCTCAATAATCGACGGATAGCGGCTAGCATCTTCATGCTCTTTAAAGTAATAGGGGACTCTGTCAGGATTGTTGCCAGTACAGAAATAATCGGCTCCAAAGCAAATTGAGTTGAAACCTCCAAGTTTAATTCCGTGATTCATGTGCTGATAAAGGGCATTAGAGTCCTCGTTATTTACAAACGCCCTTAGGAAATTGACTCCAATAATCCCATCTCGTTCGATGATTGCTTTTGCAATGTTATCAGGAAGGTTGCGCACATGATTGAATACCTTTCTGTAATTGGAATGACTCGCTAGAATAGGCACTTCCAAGTTATGTTTTGAGAGGTAATCCAAAATATCTTTGGCTAAGGCATCACTGGCATGTGAAAAATCAACCGCAATTTTTCTTCCATTCAAATACTGAAGTAATTTTTCTCCATCTTCCTTAAGACCTACATCACTATTATTCCCTCCTCCAAATCTATTTTCTGCATGATGCGTAAAACTTATATATAAGATTCGTTTTGTGTTGGTAATGATTCGCTCCAAACGCTCAAAACCAATTTTCAATGGCTCATCCTCTTCACAAAACCCGGAGGCGTTTTCAATTGCTGCAATCATCCCTAGCTTTGGCGAAGTAGCAATTTGATTCAAGGTGTTTATGTCATGGACCAAGTTGCAGTCGTTTGGGTATTCGGCCAGGAAGGATGCAAAAATCTCACTCTGTCTCAAGGCTAATGCCGTGCTTCCATTTTCGGTAGCCGTAAAAATAGCCATAACCTGCAGTTTCACATTTCCTTCGGCTAAGGCCGGAAAGGAACAACCAATACCTTCTCGTTTGAACGGGTCTGGATTAGGCATATTTAGCATATGTGCGAGCAAATCGCAATGCAGGTCAATAACTGGGTGCTTCATTTGTAAATTTGATTTTATGTATGGATTAAATTTAGGTTGCTTGTCAAAGTTTATTCCTCATCCGATGAATTATATTTCCTTTAACCTATTCTGATAAATCAATCCGATCGATTTGTCTGATTATGGGAATTAAAAAGTCGAAAAAAAAATTTGTAATTATTTCGTTGAGTGTAAAATGTACAAATTGTTATAAATAAGTTTGATCTATTCTTTTGATTCAGCCGCTAAAATTAAAGTGCTATATACGTAATGCACACCATAGTCAATATTTGACATGAAATCAACTACTGAAATATGCTCCATTCCTTCAATTGCCCCTATGTTTTCGCTATCAATAAATTTTTCATCATGAAATAAGTCATAAAAATCTACTATCGAATCTAAAGGAGAATCTGGATAATGCAGGCAAAAGCTATATTCATCCTCAAAACCATTTTGGATTTGGCTAATTATTATAGGGTTTTCAGTGTCGAATTGTAATCCACAAAATTCACTTTGAAATTCTTCTTTTCTGTTTTTTAGATTGTTGAAATCAATGATTGAGGATGTATTTGTTATGTAATCAATAAGTTCATCCATTATGGTGTTTGAAGTCAAAAATCGTTTGCCAATATTTAAAGAGTTGCCATTATTTAAATTGCGGCTATGAAGTTCTCTTTTAATACTTTGGTTATCGGTTTTTAATAAATTTTTATCGTATATTAAGATTGAATCCACACCGTCGTATTCGCCTTCTCCTTCATTACTTTTTATATTAGCGTAAGTAATTTTAATTTTCAATATATCATCGATGAACAATTGAGAGCCAGTTCTTCTATTTGTGTATATGTCATTTGTATATGTTGATTTAACATAACTTTTCTGAATATGATTGTCTTTAATCCAGGTCCCTGGTCTTGAAAACGAATAAACACAATCAGAAATTTTTAAACCATCTTTAAATTCACTTTTATTGTATAATTCTCCATTTGGGCAGTAAAATGACCAAACTCCATTTTTCAGATTATCTTTGTATTCTCCTTCAATAGCAACATTTCCAGTGTCCCAGTTAATTGTTTTTTTTCCGGTAAATGAAGAACATGAACTTAAGAAAATTGATAGTATTACTGATGTTAATGTGATTTTATTTTTCATATAGCTAAGTTGTGTGTAAGGTTTTATCTAGGTTAAGCAGAAATGATTTGGTAGGCAACGCTCTTCCAATATTATCTTCCAATTCTCTTGAAAAGTTAGTTTGATCATTTCTTTCTGTTTTTACCGGTTTCTATCATGTATCGTTCAAATCAGGAATTGCACAATTATACTGGTCTTTAATATTTGACGCTACTTCTCTTAAAACTATTTCTCCATGACCTACGCAACTAATTAAAGAGGCAAAGTAAGGCTCTCCTGAAGGGATTCCATGGGCGACATTTCCTAACCTTATAAAAGCTAAATCCGAGAATTTAAAATCTTCACCCACCTCAATTTCTTTTTTTAGGTGATACTTTCCATATTTAACTAGTGTCTCTCCAGAACTTAGAAGGTCACAGTAAGCATAACCTAATTGTAGTTCATTTCCCGATTCTGCTGTAAATGATAAAGATAGCATCTCCCAAAGTTTGTAATAATCAAGGGCTTCCACTTCTTTAGTTACCGCAGCAAAGGCACTATCTTCATCGCCTTCTTCTAACTGACTAAATTGTCCAGAAAAAATTTCTTCTTCTCCTAAAGTAAGCTTTAAATAATTATCTGAATCCCAACGAAAAAGTTCATTGTCCCAATCTTGGTGCATGGATCCCCATACTTCAATTGATAATTGCATAATTGTTTTTTATTGTTATATCCAAAAATAAGTACAATTTTTGAATATTTTATTTTTCGATGGGTTTTGTTATCTAATGGCTATTTCCCCCTAATTTAAGAGTTAGCCCTCCTCCAATTATCAGTCCTTTATCCAATTGTTCGCCTAAAGCATAACCCGAAGATTTATATCCTGATTGGAAAGTTAAACCAAATGTATGCTTTTCCGAGATAATGTCGTAATTGAGAATAGATACTAGTTGTCCACCTAATCCTTCAGATTGATGACCCTTCTCATTGATGTAATAATCAATAGTCGGTTGCTGCCAGATCTGCCCGGATAGATTAAACGAAAGCCTTTTGGATACTTGTAAGTTCCAGGCATTTAAACTAACTCTCCAGGATTGAGCGAAGGTTCCATCTGAATGACTAACGTTTAACTGTAGTAGTTTCGAGTCCAGTTTAAAATAATTTTGGTAAACAAGTTCTGGTCCATAAGGTGTGTATTCAAATCTAAATCTTGGTAGATATTTTAAGCGAGGAGATAAGCCTATCATTTTCAAAGCACATGAATGTTTGCCCTTAATTAAGTAATCGAAGAATAAAGATTTAAAAGCGTAAAAGTTTATCGGATCAGTTAGCATGCCGATTAAACTATATGTTTTCATCTTCTCCCTTGTTAGCTTTTCTTCCCCATAAAAAGCGTTAATCAAATTTCTATAAGCATTGGGGTCGCCCCATGGGTTAGTAATAAAAGCGGTGTAACCGGGCATATCATTACTGCCATATAGGTATGGAAAACTGAAATTATGACTAAATCTACCTTCTAAAATGGCATTCTTTCTTAAAATATCGGAGAATACAAGATTGGCTTCCGAACCACCGAATTTTACCGCTAATTGTTGTTGAGGGGTTTCGTTAGGGCTGATTTTATATGAGATGTAAGAAAAATCGCTACCAGGGAATGGAGGTGGCAAGTTGTAAACGATTTCTATAATTTCTCCTTCTGCTTCAATCATTCTATACCCGTGTCCGAAACGCTCATGGTTCATGGTCATTACAAAATCTGTGAATAAATAGTTGACGAAAAAAAACTTAGTAAATCGATAAATTGGATTTATCACAAAACCGATTTTTCTTTCTTTAACAAGACTTTTTGGAATGATTAGTGAGTCTCCGTAGTCGAATAAATGAAAGCCCGTATTTATATTTTCCCCAGCAAAGTTCATTCCGAGGTTTTGCTCATATATTAGGTTAAACCTTGATTGGGAATGCAATTGGTTGAAGCATCCAAAGGCTGAAATAAATAGTATGAAGATTATTTTTTTCATTGATGTTCCAGATAACGTTTCAACTAAATTAAGCAGAAGCGGATTGGTAGGAAAGGCAGCATTTTATTAAAAGGCCTAAAAATTTAACAAGCACGCAATCCTCTGTTAAAAACCAAATGTAAGTTTTGCTGGCCTTTCTATGAAAAACTTATCTTTCAAATAACCCAATGAGCTCGCATTAGGTTGTTTTTGTCTTGTATTTATTATTCAATTGCATATATGCAATTGTCCCAACTACCAATAAATACCATCCCATTTTCAACTGCAGGACTAGATACAATGCCACCTTTAGTTTCAAATTTCCATTTCTCAGCTCCTGTATTTATATCAATAGCGTGAATGCAATTGTCCCCACTTCCTACAAAAACCATTGCATTGTTTGCCGCAGGGCTAGAACGAATGAAATCTTCAGTTTGGTATTTCCATTTCTCAACTCCTGTATTTATATCTACAGCGTATAAATTATTGCCTTTGCTTCCAATAAATACTTGGCCGTTGGCCACCGCGGGACACGATAAAAGATCATCATCAGCCTTGAACTTCCATTTTTCTTGCCCTGACTTGATATCAAGGGCGTATAAATAGTGGTCGCGGCTTCCAAAAAACACCATGCCATTCTCAACTGCGGGGCTGTAGACATCAGATCCAGTTTCGAATTTCCATTTTTCCACCCCATCGTTTATATCAATAGCATATAAGTAATCGTCTTTACATCCAAAAAATACGATTTCACCGTTGGTTGCCGGACTTGACATTATCCTTCCTCCAGCATGAAATTTCCATTTCTCTTTACCTGTTTTCGAGTCTATCGCGTATAAATATTTATCATCACTGCCAATGTACACGATATCGTTAAGTATGAATGGACTTGATAAAATATCATTGCCAGTTACAAACTTCCATTTTTGTAGCCCGGTATTAATGTCAACAGCGAATATATTGTTGCCGCTATTTCCAAAAACCACCAGTTCGTCTGTGACAACAGGACTTTTCACGATGTCGGAGTCAGTTTCGAATTTCCATTTTTCTTTACCAGTTTGTGCATCTATGGCGTATAAATTGTTGTCGTTACTTCCACAATAAACTATTCCTTTATAAACTACAGGACTAGAAGAAACATCATCTCTAGTTTCGAATTTCCATTTCAAATTTCCTTTTACATTTACTTCTTCTCCTGAATAGAAACCAGTATTGCTTGGGTTACCATGGAACGATGACCAAAGTGATTCATTATGCTGTGCTTTTTCACTTTCGGACTCTTCATTTGATGAGTTACAAGCCAAAATGGTAAAAGTTAAGGCTAAAACTGAAATGGTATTAATATTCATATTCTATTTTAATGTGTTACTATATGTCCACTAAAATAACTAAAAACGGTTTGGTGGGCAAGGCTGTGAATTGAATTTATTAAGCATAAATTATGCAATTGCTGTAAAGCGATCAAATAGTGATTTATTTTATTAATGCACTAACTGTATTATGATTTATAGCTTTTATCATCTCTTTGGAGAGGGTGGGTCAATTCCTTATATTTTCCAAAGCACCTCTTTTCTTTTTTGTTTCAAAAGTATAAGGAAAGGTTTCTAAAAATTCCCTGATCCCATTCTTACAGCAGAATCTAGTTTTTGTTCGCTAAATATTGATCCAATTTTTTTTGAGTGCTATTGAATGTTAATAAGCTTCTGAACTCATAAAAGCGGTTTTGCTGATAGGAGTAGTTATATAGATATTTAATCATTTTAAGCTTGTCGTCATCCATACTGAAAATAGGCACAATTTCCTTCATTTG
>JAQWQH010000252.1 GCA_029244805.1 Flavobacteriales bacterium | reverse complement strand
ACTTATTAATTGGGAAAAACAACTAATCGAAGAGGAGTATGAAAGAGGGATTTTCACATACGACCTTAACAAGTTGATTACTGAAGAATTATTGGTAATTGAAAAACTGAGAAACCTTGCAGAATACCAAATGATCTATTCGCGTATCAATTACATTTTCAGAGGTGGAAGTTTTACGAATAACGATGAAGAGAAAAAAGAAGTTCAAATCATCTCCAATCATCACTTAATCAAAGGTAAAAACACTGCCATTTCAGAAAGAGCAACTTCAATTTGCTATTACATTCAAGGATTATGTAATATCACAAGAAGAGATTTTCACGCTGCTTTAGAAAAGTTAAATCGTACCAAAACTATTTTGGACAATAATTCTAAAATAAAGCAAGACCTAGCAACTAGATATGTGCGTACCATGAAAAACCTAATTTTCATGAATATCTCTACCAAAAACCTGGACAAAGCCCAACAACTGATTAACGAAATGAAGAAGTTGCCATCACAAAAAGGATTTAACACGATTGATGTAGAGCTTAAAATTTTCACCTTTAGTCACAATACACAGGTAATGGTTCATGACAGAAGAGGAGAGTTTGAGGAAGCAATCGCAACTGTTGATTCAATGATTGAAGGTTTAAAAAAATATGAAAACAAACTAAGCAAAGAACAAGCAATTCTGTTTTACTACAACATAGCCTATATATATTTTGGAGTTGAGGACTTCAAAGAATCTTTAAAATGGATAAACAAGATTTTGAATGACAATGAACAAACCCTTAGGCAAGATGTTTATACATTTTCCAAAATATTTAACCTTATCATTCATTATGAACTAGGCAACATAGACCTACTTGAATACACTATCAAATCTACTTCAAGACATTTAAAGAAAACAAACAAGGACTATTTAGCACAAGACTCGATTATCAAGTTTATTAAAAAGCTAATAAAATTAGACAACAGAGAAGATGAACTACAGCACTTTATCAACGGAAAAAAAGATCTAGAAGATCTCTTCAAGGACCCTAACGAAAGAATCGTTCAAGAATATTTTGATTTTTTAGCCTGGTACAATAGCAAGATTGACAATACTTCTTTCCCGGAAGCAATTAAAAAGAAACTGATCTCATCTTAAAAGTTACAGCTCTTTCCCCTTCTGGTCTTAAGCCACTAATTATTACTTGTAAAGAGTCCTTTGATGTTTTAACATACCGAATTCTTTGAGGGAAATCATTCACCAAATTTTCAAAAATAACTTCGTTATCAGCCATAAATATTAACGAAAATGGAATCATCGCTTCACCCAACGGACGAGCAATATATTTTATTTCCCCATTCACTTCTCGAATACAAAGTGCAGATGTAATGGTTGTATCATTTCCCTTAATTGAAACTCCTTTTCCACTGATGGAGTCTGGATAATATTTCCACTTCTCCATAAAACTAACTTTCGGAGTCCTGAAAGAAAACGCAGTTGAATCAAGCCAGAAACCTTCAATCCACTTTAGATTATCGATGGAATATATTTCATCCTGTGTGTCAATCCCTATATCTAACTGCTCCTTTTTAGCTTCGTCTTTATCCGAACAACTTAGAACCAAAAACACAAGAAGTAGATATAAAATGTTATTTATCATTTGCTCTTTGCCTGTTGATTTCATACATTACAACTGAAGCCGAAACCGCTACATTTAAGGATTCAATCGTACCAAACATAGGTATTTTAACTCTTCCGTCACACATTTTCAAATACTCAGAAGACACCCCATTTTCTTCGCTCCCCATTATAACAGCTACCGGTCCAGTAAGAACAGAATTAGGTAATAAATCTTCCGTTTTTTCCGTACAACCTACTACCTTAACTCCATAATCTTTCAAGTATTGAATAACCTCTTTCAAGTTATATTCTTTGCAGACTGGAATTTTATTTAATGCGCCTGCTGATGTTTTGACCGCATCAGCACTCACTAAAGCAGATCCTTTAGCAGGAAGCACAATTGCATGAACACCGTTGCACTCTGCTGATCGTGCAATTGAACCTAGATTTCGAACATCCGTAACCCTATCAAGAATAAAAATAAATGGATCTTCTCCACTATCATAAATTTGCGGCAACACATTTTCCAGAGAATAATAATCTAGTGGAGAAGTAAAAGCAATCGCACCTTGATGGTTCTTTCGCGTTAAACTGTTCAATTTCTGGACAGGAACTCTTTGTACTAGAATATCATGCCCTCTAATTGCATCTTTCAGTTCGGTGTGCAAATCTCCTTGGACTCCGGCCTGCATCAGAAGTTTATTGATTGTTTTCCCGGCTTCAATAGCCTCGATAATAGCGCGAATGCCAAAAATAAAATACGTGTCTTTTTTATTATGCTCCATTAAATATAACTTTAATTAATCCAATATACACGTCCATTCCTCCATGCATCTACTGCACGATACCAATGTGTTCGATACCCAGGACCTCTTATTAATTTGTAATCATTGTTTGTGAATGGATTATTCACTTTATAAAAAGTAAACCTTAAAGAAAGTGCATTTGTTTCTTCTCCATAAATCCATGTTTCAGAATCATTCGATTTATTGACAATCTTTGGAGATCCAAAAATCAAACTAATCATACCTCTATCCGTTTTCCAGCCTTCAATGTAGCTAGTAAAATATTGATTTGCTGTTTGTACTCTATTATAATATTTTTTTATTAACTCTCTACCTCTCTCTTTACTTCCGGTCTTATTAATCCAAAATTTATCAACACTCTTTTTTAAATCGCTACTCAACAAAAAACTATTATACTCATTCTTAGTGCAGATATATCGTAATGGATAAAACATCCCCTCTACCGTTTTAACTGACGGAAAATCCGATTTTTGTCTAAACAACGTATATCCATTTCTAGAAGAAGTATCGGTTTGAAACTGAACAAAACCAGAATCCTGAACAGTAAAGTTCATTCTCCCTTCAGCATTCAACTTATAAACAACCATGCTATCAGGATAATATTTAAAAGGTTTTGACGCAACAACACTAAAAGGAGGGGCAGCTAATGGGAATTTTCGATCATAAAATCTTCCTTGAAATTCAGCATTCTTGTTCATTTTTGATTCCACAATAAATTCATTGTCATTTACTACATAATTCGCAAACAAAGGGAATTGTTCTGGCAACTTTTTTAATAAAAAGAATTGACTTCCGGATCTTTTACTTTTATCTACAAGCAAATGCGCTTCATAAATACTGCCTCTGTTTAAATCCGTCGTCAGTATCTTTAGAAAATACTTACCCCCCATCGGAACAGGAATCGGAAAATTTCCCAATATCGATTTTACCGACTTTTCATCTGTTATATCTTCAATCTTTCGGGAAGCACTATCCAAAATAACTTTTGAATCGATTTCACTATATAATCTAAAATGAATAAGAACTGAAGCATGATAAGGTTCCGATTTATCCTTCCTTACATAAAGTAATTCCGAAGAATTGATATTAAAATATACTTGACTTGAATCATTCTCATGGTGATATATCATATAATCCGGCTGTAATATGCTTGCACTTCCAGAATATAGATGCGCATAATTTGGGTTATACGCAGTCGTGTTACATCGACTAAAAAAAGAAAGGGTTAAAATCAATAGAAAAAACCAACTGTATGACAACTTATTTAAAACCAACTTCTACTCATTTTTGTCGCCAAAGTTATAGATTTAATTATCACCTTGTAATAATAGGAGTAATCAATTCGTTACTTATATTTAAAGCTCTATCAATTAATACTATCTTGTATAAGATGGAATCATTACTTGTTGCCCCAAAATTATAATACCGTGGCTCTAAGGTTGTTTTAATTTCACCTTTTAAAGCTTTATTCTGTCCTATTGGTGTTATATTTTCAATTCTGAATGCCAAAGTAATTGGCTCAGCTGCAGGAAAATTATTTCCGTTGGGATCAGAAGTTCCCCTAACCGTGTCACCATCAACGATTTCATAATAGTCAAAATACATATTATAATAATAGAAGGAACTTGGTTCAAAAGGAGCGAATGTATCAGCAATGTTTAACCCAATATCACCATCACCATCGGTAAAACTCACAACAAATATTCCCGAAGAGTCACCTTGGGCTTCGAAACTTACAAATTCCATTTTTGGTTCATTGGCAAATTCTTCGGGCTTTAAACAAGATGAATTCAATAAAGTACTGAGTATTACAAATACAACTGTTATTTTTGTGATGAACTTCATTCCGAACTATAAAAGTACAATTTTATTTACAAACATGGCCAAACTTTCCTTTGACATAAAAGCTATTTTCGACATCAATTCAGACCTTGAGTTCAACGAAAAAGCTTTAGAAATATTTCATTGGCAAGCCAAAAATATTCCTATTTATGAAGAATACATTTCATCATTAAACCTGAATCCAAACAACATCAATAAAATTGAAGAAATACCTTTCCTTCCAATTCAATTTTTTAAATCGCGAGAAGTAATTGAAAAAGGCCATGCTCCGGAGGCAATCTTTAAAAGCAGCGGGACCACTGAAACGGGAAGAAGTCAGCACTTTGTAACAGACTTAAATCTTTATCAGCAATCATTTACAAAGGGATTTGAGTTAGCATATGGTAAAGTTTGTAATGCTTGTATACTCGCTCTTTTGCCAAACTATCAAGAGCAAGGTGACTCGTCTCTAGTTTTTATGATAGATTCTCTAATTAAGCAATCTAACCATTCAAAAAGTGGATTTTATTTAAATGAAAAAAATACACTTTTAGAAACTTTGTTAGAATTAAAAAAATCAAAAACCAAAACATTACTAATTGGGGTGACCTATGCCCTTTTGGACTTCATCGAAAAACAAAAAATTGATTTTGGTGACCTTATCGTTATGGAAACCGGAGGCATGAAAGGTAGAAGAAAAGAGATTGTGAGGGAAGAACTACATGGAATTCTATGTTCTGGCTTTGGAGTATCTCAAATACACAGTGAATATGGCATGACAGAACTTCTATCTCAAGCATATTCGTGTGGAGATGGCCTATTTATTTCACCTCCTTGGATGAAAATTTTTATCCGTCAAATAAGTGACCCTCTTTCTCTTTGCGCGGAAAATAAAACTGGAGGTGTTAATGTTATTGATTTAGCTAATTTAAATAGTTGCTGCTTTATTAGCACGCAAGACTTGGGGAGATCAAAAAGTAATAATCAATTCGAAATTATTGGCCGATTCGACAATTCAGACACAAGAGGATGCAATCTTATGATTAGCTGAAACCTCTTGAATTCCATATAGATTAAAAAACCTTGAAAATTTGAATCATAAAAATTTCCAAAATATTTACTTACATTTACCCCCTTAAATTCTCAACCACTTTTAAATATTAAAAAGCGGAACAAAACTTGATAACCACATAAAAAAAATACATATGAAAAATATAAAATCATTTCTTATTTTATTAACAGTTGCCCTAAGTCTTGGAGCTTGTAAACAAAAAATATCTTACACCAGGGATGTTCTGAAAAGGTATCATTTGACAGACAGTGAGATAGATCAGCTGCAATATTATTTAGTGAATGATGTGGTTATCTACAATGCCTCAACAGAAGGCAGTAACACTGAACTTGTGGATGGAGAAATTGTGATTAACGAGGAGCAAAGTACAGATAAAATAATCTTTAGATCGGGAACAAAAGGAATTCTTGAAAAATCTATCTCCGAAAATAAAATTGCGATTCGATTCGAAAATGGAGAAGGTAAAACATTGATTTTTGGTTCGTCATCTATGAAAGGG
>JAQWQH010000250.1 GCA_029244805.1 Flavobacteriales bacterium | reverse complement strand
CATTAATTTCATTTATCTGCGATTTTAATTCGCTAAATGTGAGCTTATTCTTGCCGCTGATAAGCGCAATTCTATTATCTGGAGCATTATTAAACCCTTCCCAGAGAGGTATATGGCAGTTGCGCTTTGATTTAGCTTTTGCTAGGTCAAAATGTAGGTCATGATTTTTATTTTCAATAATGGAATGAATTGAAAGCAAATAATTGCAGATAAAGCTTCTCCAAAAACATTCATCTGCGATATCAATTCTATAATCGAAAGATATTTTTATTTCATTTTGAGAGTATTCTAAAAAATGCACACCAAGGATTGTTTCGTCTGATTGAACAGGTTCAAATATTATTTGCGCATCGCTAAAATCGTCATTCGCGGTGTATGCTTCTTTTTGGTATGAAAAAAGAACATTAAAAGCACCGGTTCTATTATTATTCTCTAGCCATTTGGTAAGCGGGTATGATTGGAATCGAAATAATTCTTTCACGGATCTACCTAGAACCTTCAAATCTTCAATTCTATGATGCTTAATCGGTAAGAAATTGACTTGAGTCGAGAAGGTTTCCTTAGCGATTTTACTTGGTCTATTTCTTAATGCTAAACCGGTTTGTAAATTTACTCCTAAGTTTTCTTCTTCTTTGTCCAGCAATTTTTGAAGTGCTCCTAAAAGAATCGTGGATAAATTAAGGCCATTACTTCTAGATATTTTCTCATAGTTATTTTTTCTTCTTATATCAATTGTAGTGGTATGGCGCTTAACAGGGCCTAGTCCAATGTTTTGAATAGGTTTTATATCATAAATAGAAAGTTCTTCAGAATATTTTGGTGTTTCAGCAATGGTTTCCCAATCAATAAATTCCCCTTGACTTAAATATGATTTTATTTGTTTCCAAAATAACTGAAAACTGTGCGCGTCAGCTAAAGCATGATGGAAAAAAACATTTAATTCAATATGATCAGTATTCTCGCTAATAAAGATAGTCCAAAGCTTATCATTTATTGAGAGATTTGGATGATTGAATTTACCGAGTGAGCATACCAGTTCTCCTTGTTTTTTTGAGTTTAATACCCAACTGCTGTTGGCTGTGTCAATTTGAAGGTGTGGCCACTTTGAATTTTCTAAAATATAATTGATACAATCATAAAATTCATTGTATCCAACACCTGTTAATATAGCTTTACCATGGAGCCGGTTGTTTTCGGAAGTTCCATAGATCAACTCTTGCTTTACAAATAGGTCCTGATATGCAGTTAATTTGTGCATATGATAAATATTATTTTTAAAAAAATACGAATATCGTTAATTTCTCTACATTTATGGAGATTAGACTTGTAATTTGTGATTAACATACAGAAATATAATGTGATTTAAGATGACTAATTTGTATTTTTGTATTTACTTTTAATAACTATTTATGGTAGTAAAAGATTCGGGTGTTTTTTTTGTGGAGATTTATGTGGGTATGGCGAAGATCGTCGCTTGGTGGCACCAGTTTGCTCTGGGTTTTAAGCTTAAAGGTACTCGAGAATTTAAAGGTTTGTTTGGTAACCAAATTACTTATTGGCTCCAAAATGGGAAGGCCAATATATTATTGACGGCGGCACTTGATCCTTCAGCTCACGATATAGTGTCTTTTGTAGATAGTCATGGGAATTCTATTAAGAGATTTGCTGTTGAAGTTGAAGACATCAATGACACCCTTGATTTTCTTCGAACTAAAAATGCAATTTTTCTTCACAACGGTATTGAAAGCGTAACAGAAAATAATGAAAAAGCTGAATTAATTCGTTGCAAACTTTTTGATGATAATGAAATCGTTTTTATCAAACGGACTAATTGCACTTCCATATTACCAGGTTTTCAAATAACAAATGATGAGGATTTGAATAATGGAATTCTGGGAATTGATCATTTAGCATCTGTTGTTCGTTTTAATGAATCAAGTTTTTGGAATGATTACATTTCCAGTCTCTTGAGCCTCGATCAAACGCAAACAATAGGGGAAGAGTTTTTTGAGAATCATTCCATTGGAATGAAAATGCATGTATTGAATTGTAGAAAATCTAAAATTAATAAAGTTATTAGCGAGCCATTGCCTCAAAAGCAAAAGAAATCACAGGTCGACGTTTTTTTAGATCATCATTTTGGTAATGGAATTCAGCATTTAGCCTTTGAAGTAGAAGATTTGATAAAACTTGTGAGTGCATTCAAATCCAAAGGTATAGCTTTTACGGCTGTTCCTGAAAAATACTATGATAGCCTTACTGTGGATCATCCAGATGTTCCTGTCGAATTGCTTCGTAAATACAATATATTATGTGAACAGGATGGTGATAAACTGTTACTACAAGTATTCACGGAACCTATTGGTGACAGACCAACACTGTTTTATGAGTTTATTCAACGTATTAACAAATTTGATGGCTTTGGTGCGAATAATATTAAACAATTATTTAAATCACTTGAAAACACCTTGAATGGAAGCAATTAAGGATCACTCTGGTTTATCCTCCATCCCGATTTCTATTTTCGAACCTAAAGAGATTAGTGAATTAAAGTCATATTTAAGAACTAATTCTTGTAATAAATACCGTATTGGTGCGGGTTTATCTGGTGTTAGTGGAGGAGCTGTTCCAGATCAAAATGAAATATTTATTAGTTTAAAGAAATTGAATAAAATCTCATGGTTTGATAAAGAATCCGGAATATTAGTAGTAGAAGCGGGTGTTACTATGTCGCAAATACAGCAATTTACCAATGAATCAGATTGGTTTTTCCCTGTTATTCCTGGAAGTAAGGATAAAGCAACTATTGGAGGGATGATTGCATGCAACGGAGGTGGACCTTTTTCCTTGAAATATGGAAAAATCGATAATTTTGTTTTGGGATTAGATTTACTTTCGGTAAAAGGTCAAAATATTCAAGTTGGAGGTTATTCCACTAAAATATCGCAAGGAATTAATTCGAAGGGAATTTGGATCGGTTCTGAAGGTACCTTGGGGTTTATTTGCAGTGTTGTTTTAAGGTGTATTCCACCATTAAGAAAGTTGGCCTATTATAGAATAGCAACAGATAAATTTTCCAATGTGTTAAAGCTTGTTCCCAAACTTTTAAAGTCTAATCCATACCTTTTGGAGGTTGCCGAAAAGAATGCGTTGAGATTTTCGTCAAAAGCAGAGGAGCATGTATTATGGATTGCTACAAACCGAGAATTGTCAGGTAATATAGACAAAATGTATAGGGTTACTAAACATGATAAAACCATTCTTGACGAAAGGTTTAATATTGGACATAATTTGCAGAAATACAAACCTTTTATAGACTTGGACGTTAGTTTTCCTTTGCGTTATGTGAATGATGCAATTATAGCACTAAAAAAGCTTTTGGTGAAATCTGAAATTGAAAACATTGTTTTTGGGCATGGAGGTGATGGGAATTATCATATTCATATATTTCAAAACAATTATGGTTTAAATTGGGAAAATATTCAAGTAGAATTTGACGAAATAGTATCAAATTATTTTGGCCAAATTAGTGGTGAACACGGTATAGGTAAAGTACACAAAGCAAGATTTAAAAAAATGCTTAATAATGGAGATAAAAAGATTTATCAGAGCTTGAAAAAAGCCTTAGATGCCGATTCTCAATTACCTTCTTTAATATGATTTCGAAGGTTTATATGCTTCTCTCAAATATTTATGATGAACCCATTCATACGAATGAATGGTTGGATGATTATACTTCTAAATTTATTGATAACACAAGACAACAAGAATCATTTCTTGCAAGAGAATTGCTAAATCAATTATGTCTTCAACACATTGGAGAGCCATTAAAAAAAGTGGGGTTCGAAAAAGATAAATATGGCCGGCCCATTTTGATGAAAGATCGCTTTTATTGTTCTATAAGTCATTCAAATGGTTGGGTACTTGTTGGTGTTAGCTCAATTTCTTTTGGTTTAGATATCGAACAAACAGACCATGAAAATTTCGAATCTTTAAGTTCTGCATTTTCGATTGTAGAATGGGAGCAGTTGCAAAATAATTCTTTAGACATTTTTAAAGCTTTTTCCAAAAAAGAATCAATTTCCAAACTATATGGTCATGGTTTCTTGGTGGAACCATCGGAAATAAAACAGTCAAATAATTTAATTAATTGGAACACTGTTCTAACAACAAAATCAGGTAAAGAATTTGTTGTTACTGCAATCGCAAAAGAAAGATGTGATTTTTCAATACAGGTGAAATATGGAGTTGAAGAATAGTATACGCATGAAAAGATATAAGGATTTTAAAAGTGGGTATCAGGAGAAAGGATATTACTTGTTAGAAAATTTTCTCCATGAAGATGAATTGCCCGATTTTGAGCAGTTATCTGTTGAATCTCTGGAAAAAGTTTATGAAAAAGGAAAAAGTAGTATCCGGTCAATATATGGATTTCATGAATCTAATTATTTTAAGAATTGGCTAATGGATAAGCGTCCAATAAATGAAATAGTTTCAGCATTATTGGGAGAGAATGTCTATTTACACCAAAGTAAAGTTAACATAAAGAATGCAAATAAAGATTCAATTTGGCCGTATCATCGTGACTTTCCTTTTTGGAATATTTTCGATAACGTTCCCGTAAATAAAATGCTAAATATTGTTATTTACCTGGATGATGTGAACGAAGATGGTGGGTGTTTAAAATTAATTCCTGAGAGCCATAAGGAATTTCTTGTGAGTGAGCTTGACAGTGTTAATGTCGATTATTCGATTGAAGGAAGTGCATCTAGTGATTTGTTATTTGGGTTTGAAGATAATGAATTGGAATATTTCAAAAAAAAATATGGAGTTGTAGACACACTTGGGAAGAAAGGCACCATGCTTTTATTTAACCCAGATATACTCCATGGGTCTTCAAACTCTTTTAGTAATTTTTCAAGGAAAATAATGATACTAACATTTAATTCTTGTGATAATCTTCCATTAAAAGAATCAGAGAGACCAGAATATCTGAGCTCGTCAAACTACAGACCTTTGGAATGGAAATAGCAAGTAATTTAAAGTTTCATAAAGATAGATTAGCTGAAAATATAGCTTACTTAGATGACTTTTTTAAAAAAAGAGAAATGAATTGGACGCTTGTTATTAAGTTGCTCAATTCTTTCAACAAGGAAATTATTGATTATATACAAGATTTGAAAATAAAAAGTATAGCTAGTGATAATTTAACCCATCTTCAAGCCTTTAAAAAGCAAACGGATAAAATAGAAACTTGGTTTCTTAATTATGAAGGCGTCGAAATAGAGGATGATTTTATAGATATAGACCTTACACATGTAATAAACTCTTCTGTGGAAAAAAAATGTTTTATGCTTGAGATGGATACTGATAGGTTCGGAATAAAAATTGATGATCTTCGATCAGAAGATTTTTATGATAAAATCAATATGATTGGAGCTTACTTAGACTGTGAAAATTTACCTGACAAGTCTTTAATTAAGAAATGGAAATCATGTTCTTTTTCAAACAATATTTTACAAAGTTTAGGTACCTCTGTTTCGGTCTCTGAAATTGATTCATATCGATCCGCGGGAATAAATCATTTCAGGATTGGTGAGCTGGCATTTTTTGGAAAGGATATTATAGAAAATAAAAGAATTAAGGGCTTGAGGAATGATATATTTGAGCCGTTAAGTAGTAATTCATATTACTTTATTTCTAACTTTAAAAAGTAAATTACTAAAAAGTATTACATGAAGATTATTGATGATTTTTTGTCAAGTGTTTTTATTGACAAAATAATAAATGAAAATAAGGAATTGTTATATTCAAACGTATGGCGTTCCAGTTTAGGTTGGCAAAAAGAGATAATTGGCAGTTGTGGAACCGTATTAATCAGAGATTTAAGTGATGAAGATAAAAATTTACTTAAGGAAGCTTTAATTGCGCACAATTTGATTTTAGAATCGGAGAAGATAGAATTAGTTGCACAGGCCTATCTGTGGAATAAATTAAGCTATATTCCTTGGCATAGTGATAAAGACGATGATGATTCTATAAGATATGCAGCAACACTGTATCTTAATAATGATTGGGATGATAATTGGGGTGGGCTTTTTCTTTATAAAATGGAAGGAAGAATCTTTGGTGAATCGCCACGGTACAATAAATTTGTTTTTAATAACAAGAATTACGAGCATTCAACTACAATTTTAGGTACAGACGCTCCAATCAGACAAACTATACAATTGTTTTGGAAAAAATTATCTTAATGAAAAATTATATAATTAAAGGTTTACAAGATTTTGAAGATGCATTTGGTAATAATATGAAGGACTGTTACGAATCAGGCAATTATGGCGGTGGTTATGAAATTGAGGAAAGAGATGATGGCCGATTCACTTTATATGGGGATAGTAATTCGTATTTCGAGAATTTTGAAGATTGGTCAGATCTTCAAAAAAATGCCTCCACGAGAGTGGAAGGAACTGTTTTAGATATTGGTTGCGGTGCTGGGAAACATTCCTTATACTTTCAGGAAAAGGGGTTAGATGTTTATGCGATGGATAATTCTCCATTGGCCATTGATATTTGTCAAAAGCAAGGAATAAAAAATACAATATTATGTGATGTAAATCACTTCGAAAAATTTGATGAAGCTATAAAGTTTGATTCAATTTTATTCTGGGGCAATAATTTTGGGCTTCTTCAAAATGCAAGCTTTTTTTATTACTTCCTCAATTTACTTGAAAATTTAAGCCACAAGGGAACAAAAATATTTTTAGAATCAATGGATCCATTTGGTTTGGGTTTCCAAGAAACTGAAACGGTTGACTACATTCAGCATAATCTACTCCAAAAGAAAATGGGAGGCCAAATGCATCTCCGCGTAAGATATAAGAAGTATGTTACACCCTGGAGCGATTATGTTTTTGCATCTATAGATGAACTGAAAGAAATGTTATTAAACACGAATTGGGTAATTGAAGAAACATTGGAGGCTCCTTCGGATAATCAATATATTGCTATACTAAAACAACAATAATAATTTCAATAAAACCTAATGAACGAAGAGCGAAATTGGGAAAGCTATTTTTTAGAAATTCAAACAGGAAAATGTCTGGATAGTGATGACTATGAAATTAGTTCAAATAAATTTGAATTAACAAATGAATTCGCTTCAAGTTGTAAGCACAACATAAATAATGTTAAGGTTTTACTTGCAAGCATCATAAGAGAGTGTTTAGGGAAAAGTACTGATTTGGTTTATATTTCTATTGCTCTAGAAGCAGTGAATGTTCCGATAGATTCTCGTGGGATAGGAGATGTTAAAGCTGGAGCAAAATCAATACTAGCAGCTTTTCAGCCAATACAACAAAATTTTTCTAGTTCTTATTCAAACAATGTTTTTGGAGGAATCTTGATAGCTGATATGGAATCAATTTTCACTGGTACTGGTTGTATTGAATTTAAAGTATCTCGTGATTTAAAGTTTGTAGAAGTAGATTTTTACGCTAAATACCAAGATTTTTCAGAGTGTTTGATTGAAGGGGTAGTAAATGTTATCAGCAAGAACAATTTACTTGAAACTGATTTTGCAATTATTGATTCATTTACTCAAGAAGCTTTTAAATTATCGGAAGGAATCTCAGAAAAACGAAATAAACTAATAAAAGATTCTTGGGAAGCGATATTTGATGCAACTATTAACTGGAGTGAGAATTATTATTCAAATGGAGGAGATTCGATTCAAGCAATCCGTTTTTTGTCGAAAATGAAAACATTAGGAGCAAACGTTCAATTATCAGACTTACTGGAAGCTAAAGCAATGGGAGATTGGAGATTTTCTTTTAATGAGAATCCTAATCCTAATGTAGTCTTATCCGCAATAAACAATCAAAAATATCCGCTTTCTGCTATGCAGGCTCGTATTTGGAGTTATTATCTTAATAATTCAAATAATGGAGCTTATCACGAACAATTTCTGTTTGAATTGGAATATTATTCCAGTCTGTCGGATATAAAATCATGCATGACTGCAATATGGAACAGTTATGAGCAGCTTCGAGTAAAGATAACCGAAGAAGATGGTAAATATATTCAGGAAGTGCAGAATTCAGAACTAGAGTTCCACGAATATGATGCAGAAACAATAGAAGATGCATTAAAAA
>JAQWQH010000240.1 GCA_029244805.1 Flavobacteriales bacterium | reverse complement strand
AAACGAAAATAACAAGATAAAAAAGGGGAAGTTTTTTAAGAGAATTTTCATGGATTAGAATAATTTATATACCACATAGACTGTTGAATTATGAATAAGGTTGTTTCACCGTTTATTTGATTCAATAAAGATAGTCAAAATTGATTATATAAATTCATGAAATTTGGCAAAATTAGAATAGGGTTACCTGGAAAGGTTTTTTTGCAGTTTTAAAAGAGGTTGCGGTAGTATTTTGTGTCCTCCTTTATATCTGAACAGCTTAAATGAAATTTCTTTTTCCTTAAATTCTTTTATATACTTACTAATCATTTTCTCAGAGAATAATTCATCAGCATCTCCGATTAAAAAGTGCAATGAAAATTTGTTGAATGCTTCTATATTTTCGAGGTAGCTGATGTCTGTAGGAAATGAACCTGCCCAAAGAATAAGGTTGGTTGGTGCAATCTCGCCTAAAATAGCCCATCGACTAGCAGTAGCTGCACCTTGAGAAAAGCCTAATATGTTTATATTGACTTTCATCCTTTTCTTCAGAACTTGATTTGCCACTTTATCCAAATATTGCACGTAGTCATCAATGTCTGAATCTCTTTCCTCTTTTGTCATCCAAGAGGCCACAACGTTTCCAGAAAATCCATTCCAATAAAATCTGCTCAATCCTTCGGGTGCCACAACAAGTGTACTTTCATTAAGCATGGGTTCAAACCATTTTATAAAATAATTTGCTAATTGGCCATATCCATGGCAAACAAACCAAACATCGGTTATTTTATCGCTTGGAGTTCCTAAAACAAAATAACGTGCGGTTTTCTCTATTTTAATATCCACTTGTTTCAATCGAAAGTTGTTACAGATGTTAAATAGTTTTCTAAATCTTTTAAAGCGGATTCTTCTGCTAATTCATTCCAGTCTAGATACTTTACGAATTGTGACAGTGTGATTTTCGCTTCCTTCAATACAATATTTGGTTCGAAATTTATTTTGCCTGTTCTTCGTAAAAAAAAGTCTATTAGGTTTATTGTGGAATCATAGCGTAAAGAAAACCAAACCTCAGCTTCAACCAAATAATTAAATTTCTCATTTTCAAATATCTCTAGAATTGAATTAGCTTGTTTTCCATATGTTCTTACGAGATATTCTGCTTTTTTTTCAGCTATTTGTAATGATTTTAATCTTGATTTGATTGATAAAATAAAGCTGTCTACTAAATCGGGTGTGTCAAACTCTCCGCCAGAAATTTTAATATTCTGCGTAGTGCATTTGTGGTTAATGTTTAATTGTTTTCCAATTAAATCAATTACTTTTTTTGCCATTAACCGGTAACCGGTTAATTTACCGCCTGTAATTGTTATTAGACCTGAATCAGATATAAAAAGTTCATCTTTTCTTGATAACTCAGAGGTTTTTTTCCCTTCTTCATGAATTAGTGGTCGGATACCGGACCATGATGATAGTATATCAGAAATATCAAGTTCTTTATTTGGAAACATTTTGTTTGTAGCATCAATTAGATATTGTGCATCTTTCCTTGTTACTTTTGGGTTGTTCTTGTCTTCAGAGAACTCGGTGTCGGTTGTTCCAATATATGTGATTTCTTGCCTAGGTATTGCGAAAATCATTCTGCCTCCTTCTACGTCAAAATATATACTGTTGTTAATTGGTAGCTTGTCTCTTGCTACAACAATATGTGCTCCTTTTGACAATTGTAGTTTTTTCTTTGATAGTGATTTGTCCTTTTCTCTTAATTCATCAGCCCATGGACCCGTGGCATTGACTATTTTTTTTGCTTTTACTGAAAATAGGTTTTTCGTAATGGTGTCGACGCAATTGATGCCAATTATTTTTTCGTTTTCATATACTAGCTCAGTTGCGGCTGTATAATTAATTGTTGTTGCTTTTAATTGAACAGCTGTTTTGATTATCTCTAGGGTTAATCTTGCATCATCCGTTCTGTATTCGGCATAATACCCGGCACCCTTCAATGTGTCATTTCTTAATGTTGGTTCAATTTCAAGGGTTTTATCTTTTGAAAGAATTTTTCTTTTGTCTTCTCCGGTTACACCTGCTAGTTTATCATACAGCCAAAGACCAATTCCAGTTCCGAATTTACCCAATGATCCGCCCTCAACTAAAGGGATGAGCATTTTTTCCGGAACTACGAGATGCGGAGCTATGTTGTGAACTACAGATCTTTCCTTGCCAACTTCCCGAACTAATTTAAAATCAAAGTTTTTTAAATAACGCAATCCGCCATGGATTAATTTTGTTGATCGACTACTCGTTCCTGAAGCATAGTCCTCTTTTTCAATTAAAGCAACAGAAAGCCCTCTTGAAGCAGCATCTAAAAGGATTCCTGCACCTGTAATGCCTCCTCCAATTATAAGTACGTCAAATTCTTTGGATGCTAAATGAGACTTAACTTCTTCTCTTTTTTGAGCAGTAAATAAGTAATGCTTTAGTCCTTTCATTTTGTCCAGTTCATTGATCTTTTGACAGCTTCTGTCCAGAGCAAATATTTCTTAATAAAAAGTGTTGTATCCTTACTTGGTTTGAATACTTGATTTATTGATTTCATTGTTTTTAAATCTTCTTTTTTCCAGAATCCAGTATGCAATCCCGCCATGAATGCAGCGCCTAAAGCAGTAGACTCAATAATGTCAGGTCTATTAACAGGTGTGTTCAATATGTCCGATTGAAATTGCATTAAATAATTGTTAGCACTGGCCCCTCCATCAACGTTAAGAGATTGGAGGTGTATTCCTGAATCTTCTTCCATTGCTATGAGCACATCCTTAGTTTGAAATGCTAAAGATTCAAGTGTTGCTCTTGAGATTTCCGATATGCCGGAATCTCGCGTAAGCCCAAAGATGGCCCCACGGGCATACATGTCCCAATAAGGGGCGCCAAGTCCTGCGAATGCAGGAACAACAATTACTTCATCTTCATTTGCTTCTTGCGCTAGCTGCTCCGTTTCATTAGATTCAGATATTATCTTTAGACCGTCTCTTAGCCATTGAATAGCAGCTCCAGCTATAAATATGCTGCCTTCTAAAGCATATAGAATATTGTCATCAATTCCCCAGGCAATTGTTGTTAGAAGTCCGTTCTTACTTTCTATTCTTTTATTTCCTGTATTTAATAACATGAAACAACCTGTTCCATATGTGTTTTTTGCTTCACCAGGTTCAAAACAACATTGTCCAAACAATGCGGCTTGTTGATCGCCAATTGCTCCTCTAATTGGAATTTTCGTGCCTTTGTATTCATAAAGTCCATAGTCATCAGAACTATTCTTAATACATGGTAGTATGGATTTTGGGATGTCTAGAATTTTAAGAGACTTGTCGTCCCATGCCAAGCTATTTATGTCAAAAAGTAGCGTTCTTGATGCATTAGAATAATCAGTTGCATGTATTTCCCCTTTCGTTAGCTTCCAAATTAACCAAGTATCAATTGTTCCAAAAAGTAATTTATTCTCTTCAGCTAAAGTTTTTGCTCCTTCAACATTATTGAGAATCCAATTGATTTTAGTTCCTGAAAAGTAGGAATCAATAACGAGACCGGAGGATTGCTTAAAGTGGTCTTGATGTCCTTCTTCCTTTAATTTTGAACATAAATTGGAGGTTCTTTTGTCTTGCCAAACAATAGCATTGCAAATTGGTTTGCCAGTCGTTTTATTCCATAGAACTGTGGTTTCTCTTTGATTAGTAATGGCGATAGAGTCTATTTCAGATGGATGAATACTGTTGTTGTCAATTAAGTCGTCAAGAACTTTTGTTTGTGTAGCTATAATTTCTTCAGGATTATGCTCTACCCAACCAGGTTTAGGGAAAATTTGTTCTATCTCACATTGTTTAATGTCTATAATTTTTGCATTTTCATTAAAAAGTATGGCTCTAGAACTACTTGTTCCTTGGTCTAGCGAGATAATGTATTTTTTTTTCACTGTACTTCAATAATTTTATAATTTATCTTGCAATTTTCGCTTAACAAGTTTTTTTTATTTTTTTTGGCAAACTTGTTATGGGTGTTATGGCCCATGTAATTTCTAGTTTATATTAAATAGTATGTTTAAATATTCGTTAATAATTTAACAAGTTCTTTTTTGTTTAGAACAATTAAGGCAACTTTCGTATTTTTATACGTTAAAAAGTGATTTAGTCCTAGATTTGTTTGGAACAATATAACAAAGTTATGAAAAAAATTATCTCGTTATTGGTTATTATATTTTTTACGATGACATCGACAAAAGCATCGCATCTTCCGGGGGGTAATATAACCTATGAGTGCGTGGGGCCGGACCAGTATTTAGTTACGCTGACCATGTATGAAGATTGTCAAACAGGTTTTATGACGGCTGGAAGCTCTTTTACGATTAATGTTGTGAATTCATGTGGTTTGCCCACCCAAGTAGTTAGTGCCACTGAAACTGTTTTTCAAAATGAAGTATCTCAATTGTGTCCAACAGCTCAAAGTACATGTAATGGTGGAACCTTGCCTGGTGTATGGGAGCATCAGTATCAGGTTTTAGTAACTTTGCCTGGTCCATGTGATTCTTGGACATTTTACCATAGCTCTTGTTGTAGAAATGGAAGTATAAATGCCACAAGTACTGTGGATGACTATTATTTTTATGCAAATTTGAACAATTTAGATGCGCCTTGTAATAATTCTCCAAGCTACACTGCACCTCCTATTCCATATGTTTGCAGTGGACAATCAGTTTGTTTTAGTCTAGGAGTGGTTGAAGTAGATGGAAATACTTTGGTTTATTCGTTAACTGATGCATTGGAAGATCCTGCTTTAACACCAGTAGTTTACAGTGCAGGATACAGTGGTTCCAATCCTATTCCTGGTATAACAATTGATGCTGTTACGGGGCAGGTTAATTTTACGGCTCCAAATACTACAGGTCAATATTTAGTCGTTATTCTCATAGAGGAGTACGATGCGAATGGGGTTTTGATAGGTAGCCAAGTCTACGATTACGTTTTTAATGTACTAGCTTGTAGTAATCAGGTAGTAGATTGTGCTACAAGTGGAGCTATAGGAAATATAAATGGAAGCGTTTTTCAAACAGGTCCAACATCTTTACAAATGTGTGAGGGGGTTCCATTTACTTTTGATATGCTGTTTACAGATCCAGATTTAGGAGATTCTTTGTTTATGGAGTCAAATATTGATGTAATATTGCCTGGTTCAGTTGTTTCTTATAATTATCCAAATTCACCGTTGGGAAATGAGATATCTATGTCTGTTTCTTGGACGCCTCCCCCAGGAAGCGCAAGTTCCAATAATTCTTTTACAGTCACAATATTTGATAATGCTTGTCCAGTTTCAGGTCAGCAAACAATTGTTTATAACATGGATGTAGTGGGAAGTACTAATGCTTCTGGAGATGTTATTATTTGTTTAGGTCAAGAAACCCAATTAGAAGTTTTCAATGGTTCTGTATTTGATTGGTCGGTTGTAAGTGGAGATCCCTTAAATGTTGGTACAAATTTTAGTTGCACACCTTGCTCTAATCCTATCGCATCTCCAACAATTACCACTGTATATGAGGTGGTAAGTGACTTAACAGGTAGTTGTGTTAATCGTGATACAGTAACTGTGACGGTTGTGCCAGATTTCACCTATTCTCTGACGCAAAGTTCGACCACTACGTGTTTGAATAGTGATATTCAATTTAGTTTAATTCCAAATCCAGCGGGAGCTTACGCTTATCAATGGGATCCAGGAGCTTTTTTAAATAGTACCACAATTGCAAGTCCGACTGTTACTCCAACAACACCTGGAAGTTATGAATATTCAGTGGAGATTACAAGTCCAAATGGATGTGTTAAAAATGATACTATTGATATAAACGTTGCAGCTTCTTATTCTCCAGATGTTACTGTTAATGCTGATGTGAATAATATTTTTTGTGGTGATACTGTTAACTTTACTACTGATCTGGGTGGTGGAGTTCCTGCTGTATGCGGTCCTTCCCCCTCTACAGTTTGTTCTGCGGCTTCATCACAACAGACGATAGGTACATTTTCAGGAACAGGAACAACTACATCTTGGCCAGCTCCTTATGGAAATTGGTATAGAAATGCTAAACATCAGTTTCTCTATACAGCAGCAGAACTAAATGCAATGGGTTTCATTGGTGGTAAAATTACAGAAATAGCATGGGAAGTTACCGCAATAAATGGAACTACAACCTATAATAGTTATCAAATAAGTATGGGATGTACCGGAACAACTTCCTTAACTGCTTGGGAAACTGGTTTAACACAAGTTATGTCTCCCCAGAATATAGTTATTAATACAGGTTGGAATGTTCACCCTTTAACAACAGCATACGAATGGGATGGTATTTCTAATTTGGTAGTAGAAATCTGTTATGATAATTTAGCTGTGTCGTATACTCAGAATTCTGCAACTCCCTATACTACAACGAGCTTTAATTCATGCTTGTATTACAGAAGTGATAGTCAGCCTGCATGCCCAGCTACTACTGCTACAACTTCGTCTGACCGACCAATTACTCGGTTTACTACTTGTCCAACAATTCCTGATCCTGCAAACTTCTCATTTGCCTGGACACCAGTTTCTGAAATTGACGATGCTACTGCTCAAAATACTTTTGGAGTGCCCTTGGTAACTACAAATTATCAATTAGTGGTTACCGATTTAAACGGCGGTTGTACCGATACAGTTCAAGTATTAATTGATGTTATGTGCGATACTTGTTATGCTCCAACTCCAACTTTAACTCACATTACATGTAATGGTGGTAGTGGAGGGGAAATTCTTGCTGTACCAAACGGTCTTTTTGGTCCTTTTACCATAGAATTTACTGATGTAAGCACAGGGTTAATTATTCAAACGGACAATATGGTAACTACAAATGCTTCGATTATTGGCTTGTCGGCAGGTGATTATAAAATTCGTTCCACAGATACAGATGGTTGTTATGCGGATACGGTGGTTACGATAATTGAACCGCCCGTTGTTAATTTGACTGTGTCTAATGATACAATTGTTTGTATTGGAGGAAATGGGGTTTTACTGGCTAATGCTACTAATGGAAACGGCGCACCATATGACTACAACTGGTCTCAAGGTATAGTTAGTAATGCGGGAACTCAAAATGTAAGCCCTACTATCAGTACGATTTACGATGTTTACGCTGTTGATGTTCTTGGGTGTATCTCTAGTACCTTAAGCGTCACGGTCAGTTTGTTTCCGCCAATATTGACAACTGCGAATCCAGATATTATTGTTTGTCCGGGAGATTTAGGTTCGATTGGCGTGCAAGCGAATGGCGGAATTGGCGGTGTCTATTTCTATGAATGGGCAGATGCTCAAGGAAATGTTGTCGGAACAGCTAGTGATGTGAGTGTCATGAGTAATTCTAGTCCTCAGGTCTTTTATGTAACTGTTACAGATAACTGTGAGACTCCAGCTACAATAGATGAGGTTGAGGTTACATGGTATGATGAGCCGGTAGTATTATTTGAAGCATCTGCTGTTGATGGATGTTATCCTGTAGCCACGACTTTCAACAATACAACCAACCAATCAATGATAAGTTCTTGTTTTTGGAATTTTGGAGATGGAAATACATCTTCAATATGTGGAACAGTTTCTAATACCTATTCAATTCCTGGTAGCTATACGGTTGATTTAACTGTTACCAGTCCAGATGGTTGTGTTTCAAATACAACTGCTACGAATATGATTACAGTATATGATTATCCAAATTCGCAATTCTCGTCGGATCCAAATCCAACAGATGTTTTGAGTCCAAATGTTAATTTTACTAATTCATCATCAAGCGATGTAGTAATTTGGAATTGGTCTTTTGGTGAAAATGGAGAATTAGGGACTTCTTCAGAGATGGACCCTAGTTTGGTTTTTCCAGATGCTGAACCTGGGACATATCCGGTTCAGTTAATTACTGAAAATGCAAATGGTTGTTCGGATACAAGCATGTTATATGTTGTCGTAGATGGAGTTTATAATTTTTATATGCCAAGCGCTTTTACTCCGGATGGAGACGGAATCAATGATTATTTCTTCCCCTTGGGCGAGAGTGTGTCCGAGCAGGGTTATGAACTTAGGGTATTCAATAGGTGGGGTGATGTTGTTTTCTTTTCAGAAGACATGTCGGAAAAATGGGATGGAACCGACAATTCTGGTCCGGTTGAAGCAGGTGTTTATGTTTGGATCGTTAAAACAGTAGATGATATTACAGGAAGGTTTAGAGAATATACAGGGCATGTTTCTTTAATAAGGTAAATATTTTTCACAATTATAATAAACTAATAGCTGCCAAGTAAAACATGATTTTTACCTTTGCTTCCTATGGGATACGAAAATGACTTGATTTTAAGAGCGGCGAGGGGCGGTGAAGTTGAAAGAACGCCTGTTTGGATAATGCGACAAGCTGGTAGGATTTTGCCGGAATACAGAGCGATAAGAAATAGCCTAAGCGGATTTAAAGAATTGGTAGAAACACCGGAATTAGCTGCGGAAGTTACAATTCAGCCAGTAGATATTTTGGGAGTAGATGCTGCAATTATCTTTTCAGATATTTTAGTTGTTCCTGAGGCAATGGGGCTAGAATATCAAATGATTGAAAATAAAGGGCCTTATTTTGAAAAAACAGTTCAGACTTTATCGGATTTAGAAAAAATTAATGTTCCGGATGTTGACGATTCATTGCATTATGTATTGGAAGCCATAAAAGTTACTAAAAATGAATTGAATAACCGGGTGCCTCTTATTGGATTTGCAGGCGCTCCTTGGACAATCTTTTCCTACATGATTGAAGGGCAAGGATCCAAAACTTTCAGTAAAGCAAAAAAAATGCTTTACACGGATAAGCAGCTTTCACATCAATTATTAGAAAAGATCACTCAAACAACAATTAAGTACTTGAAGGCTCAGATTAAAGCTGGGGCTGATATGGTGCAAATTTTTGATTCATGGGCCGGTATACTTTGTCATGAGCAGTATTTAGAGTTTGGAATGAAATATGTAAGTATGATTTGCAATGCAATAAATGAAGTTCCCGTAACTGTTTTTGCAAAGGGGGCATATTTTGCAAGAAAAGAAATGGGGCAGCTCAATTGCAACACAATAGGATTAGATTGGAACATGGACATCAAGAAAAGTAGAGAGTTGATCGGAAATCAGAAAACTTTGCAAGGTAATTTGGATCCTTGTGTGCTTTATTCTGATTTTGATACAATTAAGTTGGAAACAAGTAAAATGCTTAGTAGTTTTGGTGCAAATCGTCATATTGCAAATTTAGGGCACGGAGTTTATCCAGATATGCATCCTGACAAAGTAAGATGCTTTGTTGATACGGTAAAAGAATATAATAGGTAAAATATGAAAAAGTTGGTGTTTTTTGGATTGATTGCAATGTTTGCAATTAACGCAGTTGCTCAAGATGATGATAATCTGGTAACAAATCCAAGCTTTGAAAGCACGGGTAAAGGAAAGTTGAAAAAACTGAAGCAAATTACTGTGGCAGAAAACTGGGAGTCACCCACAGGATTGAATGCTGATTTATTTGATAAAAGTAGAGCACAGCCATGTTCAGCACCGAACAATATTTATGGAAAAGAATTTCCAATGGATGGGAATAGGTATGCTGGAATAGTAGCTTACAGTTATAATAATAAAGAACCTAGGACTTACATTCAAACGCATTTATTAGGGGCACTAACAAAAGATGTTGAGTATTGTGTTAAGTACTATGTAAGTTTATCTGATCTGTCTAAATATGCGGTGAACAATCTTGGAGCATATCTTGGTAAGAACCCTTTAGAGGAAGAATCAAAAACGGATATTATTTTCGAAAAAGAGAAAGAGTTTAATCAAGTTGTATTGCTTCCAGGAAATAAGGTTATAAATGCTCGTTACAACTGGGAGCCTGTATGTGGTGTTTACAAAGCGTCTGGAAAAGAAAAGTTTTTAGTTATTGGAAACTTCCATAACAATAAGGATACTAAATTTGAAAAGTTAAAAAAGTTAAAAAACTTCCAAGGTACACAGATACCTAAAGCATATTACTACATTGACCAGGTTGAAGTTTTTATCATTGAGGATCCCGCAGATTGCGATTGTTCAAATAAAATGAAAGCTAAAATTTTAGAATCAATGGTTTATCATAAAGATTTTATCTCTGAGGACGGTTATACAGTGGAAGAGCAAATAAAATTGACAACCGTTTATTTTGATATTTTAAGTGTTAAAATTGAACGCTTGATGATTAAAGATTTGGATAATTTAGCGGCCATAATGAATGGAGATCAAGCGATTAAATTGGAGCTTACTGGTCGGACGGATCAAGAAGAATTGGATGCGCAAAAAGCTGATCCAGAAAATAGAGATATCAAAGGATTAGGAAAGAAGAGAGCAGAAAAAGTAAAAGCTTATTTAGTCGGAAAAGGTATTGATGAAAGTCGAGTTATTGTTAAGTCGGTAGATGAAGGAGCTTCAAATTCTAAAGGAGTAACAAAGCTGGATAAAGCCAAAAATAGAAGGGTTGAAGTTGATTTAGTAAAGTAAGAATTCAAATATGTATATTTCAAACCGTTCAGATTTCTGGACGGTTTTTTTTATGAATAAAAGTTATACCTTCATATAAAATTAAAACTTAAAAGTGTCATTCAAAAAAGGAGATAAAAAAGTAATTAAAGCTTGGGTCATGTATGATTGGGCTAATTCGGTTTATCCTTTGGTAATTACGACGACCATATTTCCGCTTTTTTATGATAAGTGGGTTGATAAAATCGCTAAGTTGAATGGTCTTGATGATGGAGTGGTAGATGTGTTTGGTATGCATTTTAATGGAGTCGAAATATATTCTTATGCAATAGCACTTTCCTTATTAATCGTTAGTTTTTTATCACCGATATTATCAGGAGTAGCTGATTTTTCTGGCAGTAAGAAGAAATTCATGCGTATTTTCAACTATATAGGCTCATTTTCCTGTGTTGGTTTGTTTTTTTGGAATAGCTACTCAGTTGAGATAGGGTTGTTTTTTTGTATGTCGGCCAATATTGGCTTTTGGGGAAGTTTAGTTTTTTATAATGCCTATTTGCCAGAAATAGCTGAGCCTAAGGATCATGATTTAATTAGCGCTAAGGGTTTTTCGAAAGGGTATTTAGGCGGAGCAATATTATTGGTGATATGTTTGGCGACTATAATGGTGTTAGGTTGGGATGCAGAATATAGCTTTCTGTTGGTTGGAGTTTGGTGGGTGGGTTTTGCTCAAATAACCTACAAAAGATTGCCGGAAAACTCCAATGACAAAACTAAAGGGGTTAGTAGCCGCGAAATCCTGTCTAAAGGCTTTAAGGAGTTGCAAAGTGTTTGGCGTGAATTTTCCAAAATAACAAGATTGAAGCGTTATTTGATTTCATTTTTTGTTTTCAGTATGGCGGTGCAAACGATTATGAGTATGGCTCAGTTTTTTGGATTGGAAGCAATCGATTGGTCTATTGGAGTTGATTTCACATCCATAAAAAATTTAGTTGGTTCAGAATACAAAGTTGCAAGATCGGCTATGATTCAATCAAGAATGGAAACAGCTATGATTGCAAGTATTTTAGCAATTCAGTTAATCGCTATCCCGGGGGCCATGTTTTTTGCTCGATTATCTAAGAAATTAGGCAATATTAATGCGTTGGTCGCAGTGCTGTGTATTTGGGTATGTATTTGTATTAGTGCTTATGTTTTAACTATTCCATTGCATTTCTATATTTTGGCAAGTGTGGTGGGGTTTGTAATGGGGGGTGTTCAATCTTTGTCGCGCTCTACCTATTCCAAGTTTTTGCCAGATACAATAGATCATGCATCCTATTTTAGTTTTTACGATGTATTAGAAAAAATCGGTATGACAATTGGTATTGTGAGTTTTGGTTTCTTGACAGGAGAATTCAATATTCGATACTCTATAATGGCTTTAACGGTGTTTTTTATTATTGGTTTAGTATTGTTACTTTTTGTTCCTAAAGAAGAAAAGTCAAAAGAAGTATAGTATCAATTATTCTATTGCGTAAATTTGCTGAAAATTTTATTACATGACTTACGATATTGCTGTAATTGGTGGGGGAATTGTTGGGGCTGCTACTTTTTATCAAATTCAAAAAGCGTATCCTGATCTAAAGATTCTTTTAATCGAAAAGGAAAAAGGGTTGGCTGATCATCAAACAGGGAATAATTCGGGTGTAATACACTCTGGTCTTTATTATAAACCGGGTTCTTCCAAAGCCAAATATTGTGTTAATGGAAGACATGAACTTGTGGCGTTTGCTAAAGAGCATGGAGTTGATCATGATGTTTGTGGAAAGGTTGTTGTTGCAACGAGCGAAAAAGATTTGCCTTTTATGGATCAAATTTTTGAAAACGGAATAGCCAACAACACGGAAGGGATCAAGAAGATTACCGGAGAAGAAATAAAAAGCTACGAACCAGAAGTTGTAGGTATTGCTGGTATATGGGTTCCTTGTACCGGTATTATAGATTATCGACAAGCTACCGAGAAAATGATTGAGGTTTCATTGACTTTACAGCCAAAAAGTAAAATGCTTTTAGGCACTGAAGCAAGGGTGTTTGAGCATGAAGAAGGACAAACTGTAATAAAAACTACGAAAGGAACTTTTGCTGCTAAAAACCTTGTTTTTTGCGGTGGATTGCAAGCAGATCGATTAGCCAAAAAGGATGGTGTAAAAATCAAAGAAAAAGTGGTCGGGTTTAGAGGTGATTATTATGAGTTAACCGAGCAAGCTAAACACAAGGTAAAAAACCTAATTTATCCAGTTCCCAATCCAGATTTTCCATTTTTAGGAGTTCATTTTACGCGTATGACAAATGGAGAGATAGAATGTGGTCCAAATGCTGTTTTTACGTTTAAACGCGAAGGTTATGGGAAAACAGATTTTAGCTTTCGCGATACCGTAAGTGCTTTGTCATATGGAGGAACATGGAAGTTATTTCTTAAAAACATGAGTTTTGGTATCAATGAATATAGAAGGGCTTTTTCAAAAAAACTCTTCCTTAAAACGCTCCAAGGGTTAATTCCCTCCTTGACGATGGAAGATATCAAGCCAGGCAGAGCTGGTGTTCGAGCTCTTTTGTTAGGAACAGATGGTGATACAAGAGATGATTTTAGGATAGAATACGGTAAGAACAGTATTCATGTATTAAATGCCCCTTCCCCAGCGGCAACAGCCTCTTTAGCTATTGGGAATGAAATCAAAGAAATGGCGATAAAACATTTTGAGTTAAAGTAAATACATAATTTTTTCTGACACCTCCGAATGCAAAATATTTGAAGGACCTATGCGTCTGAAAGATTAAATTTGTATTTGTCAAAAAACGTGTCCCAGTCCCACAGGAAATTTTCCATAACATTGTCCATTCGTTTCAAAAGAATAGGGCTTGGTGCATTTAATTGAGAAAAATATTCATCTTGATATTGACCTAGTTTGTATTTAAAGAAAACAGCTTTGCTCATCCCGTACAATGTGTTTCTAGACGGATGGTTTACTCGGTGAATGAAGCTGCTGTATTCTTCAACTATCGCTTTCATTTCGATGTACGACAACCCGAATACAATGGCGAATTTTTCTATAATTTTGGCTTTTAAAATAATCTCTTCGGCAGAAGATAAGTACCTAGAAAGATATTTTAAGTTTCCAGCTAATACTATCATTAAAAACTTATCACTATCTGTCTTTGATATTGTTGGAGTTTTTATGAATTCACCATCTGACTTAATGTTGTCTACTATGTCAGGGAAACTTTTCTCAACAACTTGAATTAAGCTATTTACGAAAATATTCGCCGCTTTGTCTTCTGTAAGTTTCTTCTTTCCAAATAATGTTGCTAACATAATATAATTCCTTATGTGATTGCATACAAATCTAATGGTTGATGTTTATTGTTTTTACAGGCCATGGAGTATGTTCTTAACAAAGTTTTCAACGTACAGTTAAATAATTACGCTTCAGGTAAAATATTTTATGGTTTTACTCGGATAAAAAAAATGCGAATAACCGTGTGTTAAGTAGAATAATGAATAACTTTGCGGACTAAATTTTTCGAAAAAAATGGATAAGAATACAATTATAGGATTACTGCTAATTGCAGGAATACTTTTCACTTTTACGCTTGTTACAGAGCC
This sequence comes from Flavobacteriales bacterium, assembly GCA_029244805.1. GTDB lineage: Bacteria > Bacteroidota > Bacteroidia > Flavobacteriales_D > Parvicellaceae > CALSMU01. The sequence continues at coordinate 1,966 of JAQWQH010000240.1, read as the reverse complement.
GGAGCCAGTGGATGAAGAAACCAAAGCAGAAATTGTAGTAGAGGATGGTTTGGATAACAATGTCGTTGTAGTGGATTCTGCCGAGTTGGAGGTTAATCTTCCAATAGTTAATTTAGACTCTGTTCCTGAGGTGATAAAGGAAAATCCTGAGATGCTCAAGGCATATACGGATTCCCTTGAAACGGTGCCAAAAAAGGCTGCTGCCGCTAAAGCAAAAGCGGATGCTGCTGCAAAAACAAAGGCTGCTGCTGCTGCTCAACAAGATAATTTTGGGATTTTCGCACCTGGTATTTTCGGTGATACTTCTTATTCGGTTTTAGAAAATGATAAAATAATTGTTCGTTTTTCTAATAAAGGAGGAAGAATAGTTGATGTTAAACTCAAAGAATACCAAACTTGGAAAGACTACAATGCTGGAGGAACTGATAGTATTCCTTTACAATTGTTTGAGGAAGAAACTTCAACGCAGTCGTTGAGATTAGTTCATAATAATGCCGCAATAGAAACAAGTGACTTGTATTTTGAAAAGCAAACAAGCACCAGTAATAAGTTAGTTTTCAGAACAAAAACAAGTGATCCAAATAAGTATGTTGAGTATACATATACCATAGCGGATAATAAGTACGATGTTGGCTATTCAGTTGCTTTTGTCGGGCTAGATGCAGATGTAGCTATGGGAGATGTTAGTCTTTCTTGGCAAATGAATGGTTTCTGTACGGAGAAATTAGCAAGCGATGAGAGAATGATAACTACAGTAATGTATCGTTATTTTGGAGAAGGAAGAGATTATCTTTCAGAAAGCGTCGATGATGAATTGTTAGCTGAGGATTGGGAAGGCAATATGAATTGGGTAGCTTTTAAGCATAAGTTCTTCTCTTCAGTATTAATAAGCGAAGATGGTTTTAAGTCAGGACATTTGATAAAAAAGGTGCTAGAAGGAGACGTGTATACAGATAATTATGCAGCTACCCTTAATTTACCGGCTCAGTCAGTATCGAATTATACTTTTTATTTTGGTCCAAATGAAAATGATGTTCTCGCTTCCTATGGCAACGAAATGGAGGGTATAATAAACCTTGGATGGGGAATATTTCGCTGGGTCAATAAAATAATGATTCAGCCTATGTTTAATATGTTAAGAGGCACAGGTTTGGGAATGGGATTGATAATTTTATTGGTTACATTATTTGTGAAAATAATCATTACACCTCTTACATATAAAAACTATAAGTCATCTGCTAAGATGCGTGTATTAAAGCCTGAGATTGACAAAATCAATGAGAAGTACGTGGATAAAAAAGATCCAATGAAAAAGCAACAGGAAACCATGGCGCTCTACAAAGCTACTGGAGTAAACCCTATGGCCGGTTGTTTGCCAATGATTATCCAAATGCCAATTTTACTTGCAGTTTTCCGATTCTTTCCGTCCAGTATTTATTTGCGTCATGAGTCGTTTTTATGGGCAGACGATTTATCTTCATTTGATTCTGTATGGGATTTTGGATTTGATATTCCTCTGTATGGTGATCACATGAGTTTGTTTGCCATCTTAATGGCTATATCCACATTGTTTTATACAATTATGAATAGCAGTCAAATGAATACTAGCCAACCGGGGATGCCAAACATGAAAATTATCATGTACTTTTTTCCGATAATGATGTTGTTCTTCTTCAATAGTTATTCCGCAGGTTTGACTTACTATTATTTATGCGGTAACTTAATGAACATGGGAATAATGTGGGCAATAAAGAAATATATGATTGATGAAGATAAAATACTATTGCAATTGGCAGAGAATAAAAAGAAGCCAAAGAAACAATCTGCTTTTCAAAAACGATTAGAGGATATGTCTAAAAAGCAACAACAAGGTAAAAAGAAAAAATAAAAAAAGGCTCACTTAAGTGAGCCTTTTTTTGGGCAAAAAATTTGCAATACACTTAATAAAAGTAGCTATGAAAAATAT
>JAQWQH010000222.1 GCA_029244805.1 Flavobacteriales bacterium | reverse complement strand
AGCTTCTAATTCGTTTACTCTTTTTTCTCTAGCAGCTAGGTCTAACGAAAGCCTGTCTAAGTCTAATTTCTTTTGACTCAATTCTGTTGCTAGTAATCTCAGTTCATCTTCTTTTTTCTGAAGTTCAAGCCTTGTAGCATCCAGATCTGCCATCAATCTTTGATTTTCAATTGCACTTCCTTTTTGTAAAGATTCCAATTGTAACTGAATACGTTGGTTTAAAGCATCTATTTTATCGTATTGCTTTTCTTTCATTCGCAGTGATTTACCCAATAGAGTAGTGTCTCCCTTTAAACGAGAAACTCTATCTGATAGGTCCCCTACCTTTTCATGTTGTTCAGTTGCTAGTGTTTCTAGATCAGCATTTCTTGATTTTAGTTTATCTAATTCTTCTGTGCATTCTTTTTGTTTGCTTTCTAAATCCTGGTATTTTCTTGCGGGAACGCATGAAGCAAGAATGAATATGGATATAACGGAAACATATAGGTTTTTTTTCATAATTCTGTTGTTTGTATGGTGACTACCAAAAGATACGCCAAAGCTAAATTAGCTGTTTTTTGAAATGAAAAAGGAGCGCTTTAGCACTCCTTTTCAATAATTTTTTGTTGAAAAAGTTATTCCTCGTCTCTTGAAAAGAATACTCTGGATAAATCTCTGTATTCCATTGCATTCTGAGGAAATGCTCTAACGTTCAATTTTAATAAACGAATATACTCATCATAATAGATAGGCATAAATGCTGCATCAGCAATTAATAAGCTGTCGCAAGAGTGGAATAATTGATCTCTAGTATCAGTATTAACCTCAGCAAGAGCTTTTTCGTACATCTCGTCAAATTGAGGATTTTTATATCTTGTGGAGTTTGGAAATGATTCCGCAGTTGGATCAGTTGGAACATTTTTTCCGTAGAATAATTTCAAAAAGTTTTCAGGATCCGGATAATCTGCAACCCAAGCGATTCTCCAGAAATCTTCTTGGCCTGTTTGGAATTTTTGGATGTGAACGGGCAATTGTAATGGCTCAATATTTATTTTTACACCTATATTTTCTTTCAACTGATTTTGAATTGCCTCAGCAAGTAATATGTTTGTTGATCCACCTTCGTTAATGTAAAGTGTGATATTTTCTAATCCTTTGCCATCTGTGTGTCCGGATTCTGCCATCAACTCTCTAGCTAGTTCAGGGTCAAAATTAAAGCCTTTGATGGTCTTATTGTCGTACGCCCCGAAGTCTGGAATCAAGCCATGTATTCCAGGCTCTCCTTCACCTTGTAAAGTATATTTTACAAGGTCTTCTCTGTTAATTGCTAAATTGAAAGCTTTACGAACTCTCACATCGCTAAATAATTCACTTGTGTGCAAGAAGCAATAGAATTGTGTTGACATACCTCTTTTTTGTTGGTATTGGAATTCTGTGTTTTCACCATTCTGAGCTTCTTTCAATGTTCCTAGAACAGCAGACATTTCTTCTACAGGAAGTTTCCAAATCATATCTAATTTCCCACTTTGGAAACTTGATAATTCAGTTTTTTTGTCTTGCGTGAAAGTTGTTTTGATTATGTTCATGTAGGGTAATTGGTTCCCATGTTCATCCGATTCCCAATAGTTCTCATTACGCACTAGCCTTACTTGAACACCTTCTTTAATAACATCAACTTTGAATGGTCCAGATCCTACACATTTGGTCCTCATATCACTGCCGTATTTATCCCACGCTTCTCTAGGGAACACCCAACAAGCGTTGTGACTTAAAACTTTGTCAAATGCAGAGAAAGGGCTTTTCAGTGTTATTTCAATAGAGTTTCCAATGATTTTTACGCCAGAAACACCACCTTCTAATGGAGATCCGGATTGCGTAGATGCGAAATACTCTTTAGCCCCAACAACTCTGTCTTGGAAGAGTTCATAAAGTTTATTGTCGGGATATGATTCACACAACTTATCGAAACAGTATTTAAAATCTTCAACCGTAACTTTTCTTCCTTTACCGCCATCAAAACAAGGGTCGTCATGAAAATAAACCCCGTCTCTTAATGACATAGTCCATACAGTTGCGTCTTCGTTTACTGTGTAGTCTTCAGCTAGACACTTTTCCACTTTCAAAGTTTTTTGATTTAATCTAAAAAAACCTTGATAAATTTGCGCTCCGATATGGCTGGAAACTGCGTCAGTTAGGCTATGTGGATAAAGATTTTTAAAATTTTCAACTTCATTTATTCTGAAAATACCACCGTACCAAATTTTATATTTTTTATCTCCCTCAAGATAATGTCCTTTGGCTTCAGTCAAGCCAACAGGGGTACCTTCTTCTTTAGGTTCTTCAGTTGGGCCACAACCACTCATCCCTCCTGCAATTACTATGGACACCAAGCTAAATAGAAATATATTTTTCATTCTTAAATTTTACTAGTTAAAATAAGCCGCAAATATAAGGAAAATAGTATACAAAATAAATATTTTTTACGTGCTAGCTCATACGATATGGCTTAATCGTTCGTTTTGGGAATAGTTAATTGTAATAAGTAAACTATTTTTGTCTTTTGTTTTCATTGAAAAAGGATAAAAAACATATTCAATATTGGATAATATCTATCATGTTATTGTTTGTTAATCTTTTGGTTATTGGTCAAAAACTGCCCAATTCTTTAAGGGTTAAAAAAATTAAAATAATCTCCGATAGTACTTTTTTAGATAGTTTAAGTATAGTTCCGGGTTCCCTAATTGTTGAGGCAAATAATCAACTTGTGAGTGATTCCGCATATTCATTATTGCCTGTAAAATCAGTTTTGGTCTGGCATACTCCAATCAAAGATGACGTGGTAATAACTTACCGAGTTTTTCCACTAAATTTTGATCAGACATATTTTCATAAGGACACCAATTCCATATTTCGTCATGGAGATAATTCACCTATTCCTTTTCGTTTTTCCACTGTTAATGCACAATCGGATATATTTAATATGGGAGGGTTGAATAAATCAGGAAGTATATCTCGCGGTGTAATGTTTGGAAATAATCAAGATTTATCAATTAATTCTAATTTGAATTTACAGTTATCCGGAAAAATATCCAATAACATTTCGATTTTAGCATCTATCACAGATGATAACCTGCCTATTCAGCCTGCCGGAAATACTCAGCAGCTGCAGGATTTTGATCAGGTTTTTATTCAATTATTTTCTGATACATGGAGACTTACTGCAGGTGATTTTTGGATGAAAAAACCTGAGGGATATTTTTTGAATTATAACAAAAGAGCACAAGGAGGGGGGTTTACGAAAGTGACGAATAACATACTTGAAAAGCATAAAAACGCTGATACCATTCTGTCTTTTTTGGAGAATAGGTTCAGTGCAGCAATTTCGAAAGGAAAATTTGGTCGTAACGTAATTCAAGGTGTTGAAGGAAACCAGGGTCCTTATAGGTTGTCAGGTTCAGAAAACGAACAATTTATCATTGTTCTTAGCGGTACAGAAAGAGTTTATATTGATGGAAGGTTATTAACTAGAGGGCAGGAGAATGATTACATAATTGATTACAATACTTCAGAAATAGAGTTTACCCCAAAGCAATTAATTACCAAAGATAAAAGAATCACCATTGAGTTTCAATATTCAGATAAAAACTATGCGCGTTCCGTACTTGAGTCAAGTAATCTTTTTAAGGTGAGTGATTGGAAGTTTCATTTAAATGTTTATTCCGAACAAGATAGTAAGAATCAACCTTTACAGCAGGACTTGATTCAATCAGAGAAAGATTTACTTGCCCAGGTTGGTGATGATTTGCTAGCAGCAATTGCACCAAGTGCAGATAGTGTTGGATATACTTCCGATCAGGTTTTGTACAAAAAAGTAGATTCTTTGGGTTATGATCCGGTTTATGTGAACTCAAGCAATCCAGACAGCGCACACTATAGGTTGGTATTTTCGAATGTTGGTATAGGAAATGGTAACTATATAGAAGAGGGTTTTAGTGCTTTTGGACGTCTTTATAGGTGGGTTGCTCCAGACACTTTAGATGGTGTTTTAGTTTTGAATGGAAAATATGAACCTGTCAGAGTCCTTGCAACTCCTAAAAAGCGTCAAATGATCACTGCTGGGTTTGAGAAAAAATTTTCAAAATATAGTAGAATGTTTTTTGATGCCGCCATTTCAAATGAAGATTTGAATACCTTTTCGCCGCTAAACTCAAATGACAATACTGGGTATGCAATAAAAGCATCATTTAATACAGTTAAACCTATGTTTTCATCGAAAAAATGGAAGTTTAAATCTGCCATAGATTTTGAAACACAGTCATCTAATTTTAAAAGAATTGAGCGCTTCAGGACGGTCGAATTTCAACGAAATTGGAATGTGCAATCGATTGAAAATTTAAAGGATCAGTATAATGGTGTGGTGTCTTTAGGTCTTCTAAACAGTGAGGCAGGGCTGATTCAATATGATTTTACAACTTATCAAATTACCGATACATATTCAGGATATAGAAATATGCTGAAAGTAGACTGGAAAAAATTTGTAAACGCAAAAATCAACGCTAGTTATTTAACTACGCTGGGAATCAATCAAACTTCTTTTTTGAGGCATAAAGCTGATATTTCCAAACAGTTTGGATTTGTTAGAATAGGGTTCAAAGATGATCATGAGATGAATTTATTCAAAACAGGAGATTCACTTTGGAATAATAGCTACCAATATTATGATTGGGAAGTCTATATTCAAAACCAAGACTCAAGTAAAAATAAGTTTAGATTCTTTTATAAAGAACGTTTGGATAAGTACACGAGTAATAATAGTATCGATAATGCGGCTTTAGCAATGAACCCTGGGGTTTCTATTGAACTTAATAGGAATCCAAATCATCGTTTTGGGGTTAGATCTATGTATCGTGTTTTAGAAATAAAAGACTCGGTTTTGACCTCTATTAAACCAGATAATACACTTTTAAATAGGGTTGAATACAATATGAAAATACTTAAAGGTGCGGTTCGAACTTCTACTTTTTATGAAATCGGTAGCGGTTTGGAGTTGAAGAAAGTATTTGCATATATAGAAGTGCCAGCTGGTCAAGGCGTATATACCTGGATAGATTATAACGATGATAATATCAAAGATTTAAGTGAATTTGAAATAGCTGCATTTTCGGATCAAGCAACTTATATACGCGCTTTTACGCCATCCAATGAGTATGTAAAAATATTTTCGAATCAGTTCAATCAAGTTGTGAGTTTAAATCCTCGATTTATCATAAGGTCGAAAAAAGGAATGGGAAAATTTATCAAACGATTCAATACGCAAACTGCTTTGCGAATAGAAAGAAAAACATCATTACAAGACATATCGCAATTAACAAACCCATTTATAACGAACGTTTCCGATACGGCATTACAATCTTTAAGCTCTTCATTTCGGAATTCAGCATTTTTCAACCGTTCTAATCCTAAATTTGGATTGGAATATACTTACCAGGAGATGAAAAATAAATTGCTTTTGGTAAGCGGGTTTGACGCTAGAGAAAGAGCCACCCATCAAGAAAAGATACGTTGGAATATAACGCGAAAAGTTACTTTGCAGACTTCTACTGAGCAGGAGATAAAAATAAATAATTCTGAATATGCTCCTAATAAAAATTACAGATTGATTAATACATCTTCGGAAGTGAAGCTTACGGTTCAGCCTTCTACTGTTTTTCGGACATCTTTTTCAGGCAGTTACCGGGAGAAGTTAAACGTGATAGAGTCCGGAGGTCAAGAAGCTTTCATCACCGATATTGGCTGGAATTTGAAAATGAATCAATTAAAAAAGGGTGTTATTAATGCCACTGTAAATTACATCATGATTAATTATGTTGGAGAGTCGAACACTTCAGTGGCTTTTGAAATGTTGGAAGCGCTTCAGCCAGGAAACAACATTACTTGGAATTTGTCTTACCAGCGAACGTTAGCAAACAATCTTCAACTGACTGTCAATTATATGGGTAGGAAAACAGAGGAAAACAATGCAATTCATACGGGTGGAGTTCAGGTAAGAGCGTTTTTTTAAAAGGCTATTCCCGAAGATTATGAATAAAGTTAAGAAATACAAGGGTCGCTTATATTAGATTCACCACCAGTTATAAAGAGTCATCAAAACTGCTCCAACGTCTCGATTCTTTTCTCAATAGGAGGGTGTGTCGCAAATAAACCTCCTAGACCTCCCAAAAAGTTCTTTTGCGTATTATCGATATACATTTGTTCAACATCTTTACATGGAATACCCTCAATTTTCGAGTTCCCAGATATTTTGCGCAAAGCAGAAGCTAAAGCGAGTGGTTTCTTCGTCATTTCTGCAGCACCTGCATCAGCCATGTATTCTCTTTTTCGCGAAAGTGCAAATTTGAACATAACTGTAAACAAATAGGCTAGTAAAGATACGGCTAATACGATTAGCATTAACCTTCCATCTGTTTTCTTATTGCTGCCTCTTCC
>JAQWQH010000218.1 GCA_029244805.1 Flavobacteriales bacterium | reverse complement strand
AAGCAAGGTTGGATTGTGTATCGGCTGGAGGAGCATGAGCATCCGTTATTTGGAATAGGTTTAATAGTAAGTGTTAATTTATTGTTTTTCAATTTATCAATCCACATGTTTTCCAGATTAAAAAATAAATCTTCTATTAGGTTGATGTTATTTATTCCATTTGTATGAATTTCTGAATCACCATATCTCCATGAGCTAATTTCATTCGCATGGTTTCCATTCTCTAAATAGTTTACTTGAAATATGTTTTCTTCAAAAAATGATAGTTGTAAATCTTTTATTAATATTTCATTTGTGAGATCTTCTATCTCACTGTACTTATTCAATGTTGGGTTCCATCCGAAGATTTCAAAATTATTTTGAAAATTATTCTCCAAAGACCTATATGCGGTATCTAAGGAAAAAAGTTCACATTTTTCGAGTTCCCAGGTTTTGGCAGTTAAGCGGGCTTCACCTTTGGATCTCAATCCACCATGATCAAACTTTTCGCATGCACTTAGGAGTGTTATTAGAATAAGACTTAAAGAAATGAAATAGGTAATTGTATTTTTCATTTGTTATTTTTAAAGTTTTTAATTCAGTTATTGACAATTGTGGCTAAATGAAACTTGACTATCAAATTGATAATACCAACCCAACCAATTTGAAGAGCACCATGAAACGTCATCTACAGAAATGCAGCTTAGGTTTGGATTGTTGTCAGCAATAATCTGAATTATAGTATTGTTATTGCCGTTTCTTAGGTCGATTTGTTCCAGTGGGGAGTCTGAACAACTTAAAAACTCTATACTGCTGTTGTTACTTAAATCTAATTCAAGAATTTGTGAGTGCCCACAAGAAAGCCAGTTTAACAATGGGTTTTTGCTTAGATCAATAGAATTAATTTGAGTGCCTACACAAGCTATGCTTTCTAGTAAAAGGTTATTGGAAAGATCTATTGAACTAATGTTCGTGTTAGAAATCACAATGTCTTTTAAAGCAGTATTGCTGCTGAAGTTTACCGAGGTTAAGGGGTTGCCATATGCGGAAAATGATTCAAGTAGTATGTTGTTAGAAAGGTCAATTGAAGCTATTTGATTTCCAGCAGCATTGTCAATAATTAAATACCTTAGATTTACAAATTGCTCAATGCCAGAAATATTAGAAATTTCTTGCCACATAATGTTTAATGAGTCAACTTCATTTATTGCTTTTGTAAGAACGGAGTCGTTATTTAAAATGCCGTCTCCCATATTGTGCATTTCAAGATAATATTCAAAATTATCATCTGGAATATAGCTTTTAGTGTATGTACAGCCAAAATCATTTTTCGCTTCAATATTGCTATCATAATTATTGGCATATGCATCTGAACATCCTTTCTTTTTACAGGCCATAAAAAGTGATGTAATACAAAAGATAATAAGGGGTGTTTTTTTCATTTGTTATTTTTTTAGGATTTTTAATTTAGCTGACGCAGATAACAATTATAGTGCCAAAAAAATCATTTAATGGTGCGCTTAAATAAATACAATTATGGAGGGCAGATTACAATATAAATTTTATTAAATTTTTTGAAGTTTCTAGAACAAATAGGTTGTCAATATTTCATGTTTATTCGACCCTAAATTTTGTTTAGACATTTATTGATATTGCGAAAATGATGGATTTTTCAAATAATTAATAATCTAGAATTATTCTTTGTGTACCAATGAAATTGAATTAACGCAATACCTTTTGCCTGTTTCTGTTGGTCCATCATTAAATATATGTCCTAGGTGAGATCCACAGTTTCCACAAACTATTTCGGTTCTGTTCATTCCAAGGGAGTTGTCTTGAATTTGTTCAATATTGGCTGAGTCTAGTTCGTCATCAAAACTCGGCCATCCGCATGAAGATTGAAATTTTTGTCCTGATGAAAATAATTGCACATCACACCCTTTACAGTAATAAACTCCGTTGCCAATAAAATCGGTATACTCACCTAAAAAAGGTGCCTCAGTTCCTTTTTTACGCATTACGTGGTACTCTAACTCGGAAAGTTTTTCTTTCCATTCTTCATCGGAATTATGAAAAGCATATTTTTTTTTATGCATAGATCAAACTTTGGTAGTATTTTTGAATCGTTTTATACGAAACAATTACAAATTATAGTTTACTAAAAGTGGAAGATAATAAATCTAACAGAAAAACACTTATAAGTTCTTTAAAAGAACCTACATCTGGTTTAATAATAAGCAGTCTGACTCTCATTGTGTCTATGCCTATATTCATTACCTTTTATCAGCTTATACCCATTATTTACCTGCCACTTTCCGATAAATTAAGAATTGACCACATATTACTGTTTGCTCTGATATTCATTTTTATTTATATCCTTATCCGAAAATTAGCAAAGTTAATTTATGTTGTGCTAGCTATCGCCTTGGTTGGCCTCCTGATTTCTACTTTTACAGGACATTATGGTATTCGTAATTTGTATTATGATTACTCTGTGATGCTTTATAATTTAAATGAAAATGGAATTCAGTTAAAGTTTGAAGAAAAACATGATCCATTTTCCAAACAAGCACAAATAGCGGTTGCGGTAAATTATCAGAATGAAAATGTTCGAAAAATAGCGACGAACTGGGCAGTGAAAAACTTTAAAGCATACCAGTCTGTAACGCCTAGCTTACGGGTGTTACACGCCATGTCTATTTTCAAAGAGGTACGCAATCGATGGAATTATGTTTATGATCCTAAAGATGAAGACTACTATGCAAGTGCCAGCGAAACGCTTTCTCAACTTGAATTTGATGATTTGTTAAAAGGTGATTGTGATGATTACAGCATTATGATAGCTGCCCTTATTAAAGCTACTGGAGGCGAAACACAATTAGTAAGAACTGTTATAAAAAATGCAGATGGTAGTTTAACGGGGCATTTGTATCCAGAAGTTAAAATTGGAACTAAAAAAGATTTGGAAACTTTAGCATACTTGATTAAAAACAAGTTTTTTCTGAAAGAATCTAAAGACAAAGCTATTTTTTATTACATCGATAAGGAAGATGATGTTTGGCTGAATTTTGATTACAATGAATATTACCCAGGAGGGAAATATCAAAGTTTATACAGAGAGAGTGTAATGGACCTATAGAATAACCTAATAATAAAGACATTTATGAAAATTGTATTATCACCGGCAAAATCGCTTGATTTTGAAAATGTTCCTGAAACGAAGGGAATCACTCAACCTATTTTTTTAAAGGAAAGTGAGTTATTGGTAAATAAATTAAAGAAATATTCTCCCGAGGAAATAAGTAGTTTGATGAGCATTAGTCAAAAATTGTCGGATTTAAATTATAACAGATTTCAAGACTGGATTTTGCCATTTACAATAGAGAATGCTAAACCTGCCGTGCATGTTTTTACTGGCGATGCATACCGAGGGATGAATCCAAAAGATTTCTCCGTAGAAGATATTCGAAATTCTAAAGATTACTTAAGGATATTGAGCGGTTTATATGGCGTTTTAAAACCTTTAGATATTATTCAGCCTTATCGACTGGAAATGGGGACTAAATTGGAATATTCGAAAGAAGTAAATAATCTTTATAAATATTGGGGTGATAAAGTTACGGATGCTTTAAATGAAGAGATGGAAGATGAAGAAGTCTTAATTAACTTAGCATCAAATGAGTATTTTAAGGTAATTAATCGAAAGAAGTTAAATCGCAGAATTGTTACTTGTTCATTTAAAGATGAGAAGAATGGCGAATACAAAATGATTTCATTCTATGCTAAATTTGCAAGAGGACTAATGACACGTTTTATTATCCAAAATAAAATTACAGAAGTTGAACACCTTAAAGCTTTTGATTTGGAAAGATATTCCTATAGCGAAGAGATGTCGACTGAGGATAATTTTGTATTTGTAAGATAATAACTCAATTGATATTATAACTTGTCTCATGTAGGTATTTTAATTCTTTTTTTAAGTACTCCAAAGAATGCATGAGTCTGTTGAAACTTCGTTTACAAGTTTCTAGGTAGGATAAATCATCAACAGAATAGGATAAAGTTTCTAGGCCTTCAAAAAAGTAATCATTTGCTTCAGAATAAATTGTAATACAATTGTCAAGAATATTAAGACAATCATTAATGTACTGTGTTAGGTTGGAATCAGAGTTATCAATACTCTTTTGTAGAGAGACATAGTTTTTTTTTACATGTTTTTAATAACCGATCATATCTTTTTAAGTCTTTTTTTATGTCTTTAGCCATTGAAAGTATATCCTTTTCGGTACATATTATTTTTTTAGCGCTAGGTTCATATCCTAGTGCTTCGATCTTTCCAAAGATAGTTATTGCATTATTGTGAATTGCCTTTTGAAACCCGTTGCATTTTTCGATATTTTCAGATAAGTCTTGAGAAGAACAATATACAGTGAATACCAATCCTATTAATGTAACTGAAGCAAATCGGAAACCCTTCATTTTTCAATGACTTAATTTGGCATAATCCTTCGCGAAATATGTTAAAATTATATCTGCTCCTGCTCGTTTGATACTCAAAAGCATCTCCTGCATTGCTTTATCATAGTCCATCCATCCGTTTTGAGCAGCAGCATGCAACATAGCACATTCACCACTTACATTGTAAGCAGAAATGGGTACATCAAATCTTTCTTTTAAGATATGAATGATATCCAAGTAGCACAATGCAGGTTTTACCATTAAAAAATCTGCTCCTTCGGCAACATCTATTTCCGCTTCCAAAATAGCTTCATACTTGTTAGCGGGATCCATTTGATAGGTTTTTTTATCTCCAGCTTTTGGTGCTGAATCTAAAGCATCTCTGAATGGACCGTAGAATGCACTTGCATATTTTGCGGAATAACTCATAATACTTGTCTGGTCAAAACCCGCCGCATCCAATTCTTCACGGATATAACCAATTCTTCCATCCATCATGTCGGAAGGCCCAACGATGTCAATTCCTGCTTCAGCTTGTGCTAAGGCCATTTTAGCTAAAATTGGAAGTGTTTCATCATTCAATATTTTTCCATCCTGCACAAATCCGTCATGTCCATCAGAAGAGTAGGGATCTAATGCAACGTCACTCATTAAACAAGCTTCGGGAAATTGTTTTTTAATTTCTCGAATTGCTTTTAAATAAAAGTTAGCATCATCATAACTGTAAGTCGCAGTGCTGTCTTTTAAAGCTTCCTCAAGAGCAGGAAACAAAACAAAACTATTAAGACCTAGCTTCATACATTCTTCAATTTCTGGAAGCAAAGTGTCTAAAGACCATCTAAAATTACCAGGCATAGAACCGATTTTTTGTTTCACTCCTTTGCCATCTACAATGAATAAAGGATAGATCAAATTGTCAACACACATCGTTGTTTCTCGAATCATGTTTCGAATGGCAGGAGACTTTCTATTTCTTCTGGGTCTTTGGTACATACTTTTTTAGGTTTGTAGTTTCAATAAAGATATTTAGGAGTTTTTTCCTGATAGTTTCAAATAAGATTTCAGCTTATTGCGTCTTACAAATGCTATTAAAACCTATTTAATATACCTGAAGTCTTGTCCGTCTTTAATGTTTTGTAAACTTTCATAAATTAATGTGATAACATTTTCAATGTCACTTTTCGCGCACATTTCTACAGTTGTGTGCATATACCTCAAAGGCATTGATATTAATGCTGAGGCAACACCTTTTCCAGAATAAGCGAAGGCATCTGTATCGGTTCCTGTTGCCCTAGAAGCTGCTTGTCTTTGGAAAGGTATTTTGTTTTTTTCAGCCGTATTAATTAATAGTTTTAAAAGATTGTTGTGAACTGCAGGTCCATAACTTAAAACGGGGCCTTTTCCATTTTTAAGATCGCCTTGAACAATTTTTTTAATCATAGGAGTACTAGTGTCGTGGCATACGTCGGTAATAATAGCAACATCAGGCTGTATCCTTTCAGCAATCATTTGTGCCCCCCGTAAACCAATTTCCTCTTGAACAGAGTTAGTAATGTAAAGACCAAAGGGCAATTTCACTTTATTTTCTTTGAGTAAACGAGCAACTTCAGCAATTACAAATCCTCCCATTCTATTATCGAGGGCTCGACCTACATAATTTTTCTTATTTAGAATCATGAATTCATCTTCATAGGTTATTACACAACCTACATGAACACCTAATTTTTCAACTTCTTTTTTTGATTCACAACCACAGTCTAAGAATATATTATCTGTTTTGGGAGTTTCCTCTTTCCCCTTGCGGGTGTGAATTGCGGGCCATCCAAATACGGCTTTAACAATACCTTTATCCGTATGAATATTGACTCTCTTACTTGGTGCAATCTGATGATCACTACCTCCATTTCTTCTTAAATAAATAAAACCATCGTCCGTTATATAATGAACAAACCAAGAGATCTCGTCAGCGTGAGCCTCAATTACCACTTTATATTGTGCTTTAGGGTTAATTACTCCAACAACACTTCCGTATGTGTCGGTAACATATTCATCGATATATGGACTGATATAGTCTAACCATAATTTCTGTCCAGCCGACTCAAATCCTGTAGGCGAGGCATTGTTTAAATATTTCTCTAAGAACTTCTCGGATTTTGAAGTAATAATTGTTTTCAATTTAGTCATAATCAATTACTAATTTAGCCTGTGAATATACTAGGTATTTAATTAATCAGATACATCCTATTGTAAGAGTTTGGTAAATTTTTTGATAATAGGCTATATTGGATAAAACTTCATTTAGATTTATTACATTTACAATAGTCAAAAAAACTGAAAGAATGAAAAGACTTATATTGTTAGTTTCACTTTTAATTTCGATTGGAATTTCCGCACAAGAACCTTCGGAGGAATTCTTGCAAAAGCTAGATTCATTAGGTGCCACAGATTCTACCGCTCAAGCCCAGATGATGTACAATAAAGGAGTGGCTTTAATGGAAGTCCATGATTATGCAGAAGCAATTATATTTTTTAATCAGGTATTTATTTATGATACTAGTTTTGCTTTGGCTTATTTGAATAGAGGGATTTGCCACATGGAATTGGGCTCTTCTGACAAAGCTATTGGAGATTTAAAAAGTGGACTTGAGAAAGATCCAGAATTACACTTAGCGCATTATGAAATGGGTGTTATTTATGAAAAGGAGAGCAGGTATGATGATGCTATAACTAGCTATTCATTGGCAATTAAATTGAACCCAAAAGAAGCGAGATATTATTATCACAGGGGTGTGTTGGTTTTTCAAAAAGAAGAATACGAAAAAGCAAAAGACGATTTTACAGTTGCACTTAGTTTAGAAAGTACTTATGCATATGCCTTTAATGATAGAGGAAGTGCTAATTTGAAGTTGGATGATATAGATGCGGCTATAGAAGATTACAAAAAAGCAACTGAATTGGATTCTAAATTGGATTTCGCTTTTAATAATTTAGGTTCTGCATACAGAAAGAAAGGGAACTTTGATGATGCAATTAAAGCTTACAATAAGGCAGTGCTAAACAATAGCGATTACCATATAGCCATTAATAATAGGGGTTTAGCCAAAATAGGTAAGAAGGATTTTGCAGGAGCGATAAAAGATTTCAATAAGGCTATCTCCATAAAAAGTGATTATGGTTTTGCATTGAATAACAGAGCATCTGCATTCATATTGTTAGAGGAATGGGATAAAGCTATTGCAGATTGCGATAAGGCGATTTCTTTAAATGCTGATTATGCGTATGCCTATTATAACAGAGCGATAGCTAAAGAAATGAAAAGAGATTTGGACGGAGCCTGTGCAGATTGGGAAGTTGCTGGAAATTTAGGATTGGAGGCAAGTCGTTCGTTTTATAGCTCTTCGTGTAAATAGTTCAGATTAAAAGGATAGGTGATGAAAAATATACTACTGTTATTAATAATTGTAATTTCTTTTAGTTTATCGGCTCAGAATATATCTGTGCCTTTTGATAAAAAAATCTTTAAAGAGAAAAAGGAGGCCTTCAAAATTGCAGTTGACAATCTTGATGAAGGAGATAAGTTTTACGAATTAGGTCAAAACCCTTCAATTGGCTTCTCTATCTGGAGTAAAGCGATTCCCTTTTACAAAAAGGCAAACGATTTCAATCCGGATAATGCTTTTTTAAATTATAAATTAGGAAACTGTAATCTGGTCTCTATACATAAATATCATGCTTTAGATTATTTTTTAAAAGCCTATAAATTGAAGCCAACAATTGCAAAAGATATTCATTACAAAATAGGCAGAGCGTATCAGTATCAATATAAATTTGATGAGGCATTACACCAATATGGTTTATTTAGGAAGACGCTAAATAACGATGCTGATGCAATAGCAATAGTTGAATTAAGTAGATTTATTAAGCAGTGTGAAACTGGAAAAAAATTAATGGATTTCCCTGAAAGAGTATGGATTGATAATTTAGGAAAACAGATTAATACCGAATACCCTGATTATGCTCCTTTAATTTCTGCTGATGAATCTGTAATTATGTTTACTTCAAGACGATCAAATAGTACCGGAGGAGAAATTACCGGAGCCATGTATAATGAAGATTTATATATTTCTGAAAAAGATACAGAAGGAAACTGGACCCCAGCAGTTGGAATAAGTGAAAAAATAAACACAAAAGGGCATGATGCCACCGCGGGTTTATCTCTTGATGGATTATCATTATTTGTTTATATGGATAATAGCGATAGAGGAAATCTTTACATAAGTAATAAACTAGAAGATGGATGGGAGAAGCCAAAAGGGGTCGGAAAAAATATAAACGGGAAGAAAACGAGAGAAACGGGTGCTTGTTTTACGTTTGATAAAAAATCGTTTTACTTTGTTTCTGACCGTGAAGGAACGCATGGAGGTACTGATATTTGGAGAACTGACTGGGACGCAGAAAAAGAGGAATGGGGAAGTCCTGTCAACTGTGGAGATGTAATTAATACGAATTACGATGAGATAGGTGTTTTTATCCATCCGGACGGGAAAACTATGTATTTCTCATCAAAAGGTCACAAGGGAATGGGAGGGTTTGATATTTTCTATTCTGTAATGAATGATGATGGTACCTGGAATGAGCCAGTCAATATAGGGTACCCAGTATCAACACCAGATGATGATGTACACTTTGTTATTTCTGCAAGTGGCAAACATGGTTATTACTCCTCTTTTAGAGAAGTGGATGGAATGGGAGAGAAGGATATTTACATGATCACCTTTTTAGGCGGGAAGAAAGATCCTCTCTTAAGTACAGAAGATAATTTATTAGCGAGTGTTGCGGCACCAATTAAAGAGGAGTTAATTCAGCCAAAAGTGGCAGTAAGTGCAAAAAATTTATCTATTCTAAAAGGCCTAGTTCTGGATGCCGAAACGAAACAGCCTGTCAAATCTTTTATTGACTTAGTAGACAATGGAACACAAGAGCACATTTCAGAATTCAACAACGACCCCATAACAGGTAAGTTTTTAATGTCTTTGCCCGCTGGCAAGAATTATGGTATTGCTGCTAAATCTGAAGGGTATTTATTTCATTCGGAAAACTTTGATATTCCAATAGGTGCAGGATTTAAAGAGTATGAAAAGGTAATTTATTTAAATAAAATTAAGAAAGGTGTAAGTATTATTTTGCGAAATATTTTCTTCGATACAGACAAGTATTCTTTAAAGGCAGAGTCAAAAATTGAGTTGGATCGATTGATACAGTTATTGGATGATAATCTGAACTTGAGGATTGAAATTTCAGGACATACAGATACACATGGTTCTTCTTCATATAACCAACGTTTATCTGAAGATAGAGCAGGGGCGGTTGTTGATTATCTGGTGGTGCATGGGTTTGGTAGAGAGCGATTTGAATTTAAAGGTGTAGGAGAAGCGAAGCCATTAGTGACAGATATTGAAAGGGATAAAATGAAATCTAAAAAAGATAGAGATGATGCGGATGCAAATAATCGGAGAACCGAATTCATGATTATCGATTAAAATAGTAGCTTCGGTTTTATTTTCGTCATATAATGGTCATATATATTGAGGCGTTCATCACAATATACAAACCTGTTGAGCCTTAGGACGTAATGACACATACTCGATTTATCAGCCCCTTTTTATGAGTTTCCAAAATATCTTATACATATTTCTTTTTTATATCCTAGCTTCTTGCAGTTCTGTTGTTTCAGATACTTCTTCTGAGAAAATTCAAGAGGTGTTAGCGTTTTCATCAAACCTAAAGGCCTCGCTAAAAGGATATATAGCTCAGCCTAATTCTGAATCAATGCACATAAAAAAGGTATATGATATGAATCAGTTTGCTCCATTTTGGGTAAACGAACGAATGGAGTTGTCTAATGTAGGCATGGAATTTTCAAATGTATTGTTTAAATCAATGCATTACGGTTTGGATACAATGCGATATGATGTAATTGAGCTGAGAGATAAAATAAAGGGATTAAACGAAATTAAATCAGATATCTCAGCCATTGAATTGGATGTTCTTTTAACGGTTCAGTATTTTAAATTTTCAAATGACATTTCAATAGGAATAGTTGATACATCTCAATATCGACCGGAATTTGGAAGTCGCAAACTTAGTAAAGATTTAAGTGAGTATCTGTATGAATCTTACATAGGCGGAAATGTAATTGAAAAACTATTGGATTTACAACCACAAAATGATGAATATAAAAAACTTCAAGCTGGTTTAGCACTATTTTTGACCGAACATTCTCTTGTAGATTCTTCTTTAAAAGTTCATGCTTATAAAAAAAATAGCTCTGAAGCTGATTCAGTAAAAACTTACAAAGAGGCAAAAGAGGCATTGGTTTTACATGATTATATCGAGTCCAATCAAGTAACTGATTCCGCATTTTTAATAGGTCTTCAAGCTTTTCAGGTTAACCATGGCTTAGCGCCTGATATGAAAGTAGGTAAAAACACGGCTAAAGCACTTTCTGGAAACCCATTTGAATTCTACAAAAGAGCGGCAGTTTCACTAGAAAAATGGAAATGGTCAAATGACTGGGAGGATGAGTATATTTTCGTAAATATAGCTACCTATAAATTGAAGTTTTATAAAGATGAAAACTTACTACAAGAACATAAAGTTGTTGTTGGGACATATTTCAATAAGACTCCGGAACTTGATAGTGAGATTGAATATATGGTAGCTTATCCTTTTTGGACTGTTCCGAAAAGTATTAGAAATAGGGAGCTTATTCCAAAGTCAAAAAAGGATTCCACGTATTTATCCAGGAATAATTATCAATTACTCAAAAGAGGTGAGGTAGTAGAAATGACTAGTGTAGATTGGAAAAATATATCTCCGGATAATTTTGATTATACGCTTCGTCAGCGAGGAGGTAGGCACAATGCTTTAGGCATGATTAAATACTATTTTAAAAACAAACATTCTGTCTATTTTCATGATACACCAAGTAAAGGGAAATTCATGAACGACATCAGACCGTATAGTCATGGATGTGTTCGAGTGGATGAGCCAATTAAGTTAGCTGAGTACTTACTTGCTAGAGAAGGTGAATCTTTTCATATAGATAGTGTTCGAGCTACTATTGATAAAAGACAAAAAAAGACGATTACTTTACAAAATAATATGCCCGTACATATTCGCTACTTTACTGCTGAAGGAGATGAAGAAGGAAATGTTAGATTCTATCCTGACATATATAAAAAGGAACTAAAATTACAAGAGATTATATTTCCTAAGCCAGAAGAGATCGAAGTTTAACTATTGGACAAAGCTCACATTTCCAGATTTATTCAGTACAAATTCCTTGTCGGAATTTATAATTCTAGAACGTGATAAATAACTTCGACTCGGATAGTAGATAAAGTAGCAACTTCCACCTTGGAGCTTATGAACTGTTTCTTCATAACCTTCCTTATCAATCGCTGGACATCCAAAACTTCTTCCTAATCGTCCATTTGATGCAATGTATTCACAACTAACGTAATCCGCACTGTGAACCACTACGCCTCTGTTTCTTGCATTGCTATTTGAATATTCTTGACCATCTAACTTCATGGATAAATCATGACGTCCATTGTAAAGTTCACCTGTAATAAAAAAACCAAGACAACTTTTGTGACTACTTTGTTCATTCGAGAATTTAGAAGCAAATTCATATCCAGTTTTCATTCCATGCGCTACAAGTTTTTTTTCTACTAAAGTTCTCTCTTCCAAATCAATAATAAACATACGTTCAGTGTTTGCAGATAGACTCATGTCGACAATAGTTAAGAATTTTTTGTTTCTAAGTTTATCTTTAAGGGACAACTCAGAATATCCTTTAAGAGCAATTTTAAAAACTTCAAAACT
>JAQWQH010000236.1 GCA_029244805.1 Flavobacteriales bacterium | reverse complement strand
ATTCAAATCTTGCTTTAAGGTCATAGAGCGCACAAGAACACCTACAGCACCTAATTTTGAGGCCCTAACCGCCCCCCAATATCTTTGATCTACGCATCCACCATATGCATGAAATGTACTTAGCCGCGTGGGATTCATTGGGCGATTGTAAAAAACAAAATTGCCTTTTATTTTATTTTCTCCAAGTTCATCCAATTCATCCCATGATTTTACTTCTACAATATTCCCTTTTAAAACACCATTTGTCCCTACAGATCCACCATAGGCCAAACATTTAGATTGATACAGCTTTATTTGTTTCGAGGAAAAATCTAGACGCTCTTTAGTTCCCCTTACCCAATGGGGAACTAAAATTTCCTGTAAGTAAATAGAATCCAAAGCATATCTTTTCAAAACATTCTGACCCCAAGCAATAGCTTTATAGGATGCATCAGAGCCACTAATTCTATGTCCAACACCCTTGCACAATTCCTTTAAATTTTGATGACATTCTCCATTTGTTAAGGCTTCATCGAAAATATACCGAATCATTGAAGAATCATTTAATTCTATCTGAGAAAGCGTAAAGATTGGAGAAAATAGTATTACGATAAAAAAGGTTTTAAACATGTTTGATTATTTTGTTAAAAAGTGCGCAAATGAAAATAGAAGTTCAAAGACATAATATAGCCAGAAGTCTTTATTTTTATCAATACCAAAAATAAATAAAATGGCTAGAACTCCAACTATTCAAATTGAATTAGGCTTTAAGGCACCTGACTTTACATTACCGGATGTGATTTCAGGGAAAAGCTACAGTCTTTCAGAATTAAAAGGTGCAAAAGGTACGGCGGTTTTTTTCATATGCAATCATTGTCCCTTTGTGATTGATATAATTGATGAGCTGGTAAGAGTTGGTAATGATTATTTAAAAAAAGGAATTGGATTTGTAGTTATTAGTTCAAATGATGTAATAAACTATCCAGATGATTCCCCTAAAAACATGAAATTATTTGCTGCCCAATATAATTTCCCATTTCCTTACTTGTATGATGAAACACAAGAGGTAGCAAAAGCATACACTGCTGCATGCACGCCGGATATAAACGTATTCAATGCAGAACTAAAATGTATTTACAGAGGCCAGATGGATAAATCCCGGCCTGGCAACGATGATCCCAATGATGGAAAGGATTTAAGAAAAGTATTTAAGTATTTGTTAGAAAATAAAGCTATTGACTTTCAACAATTACCAAGTATTGGTTGTGGAATAAAATGGAAAGCCTGAGTAATATGCACTTTAACTTTAGATACCTTATAGTATTAATAGCAGCTAGTCTTAAGATTTCTGCTGTATCACAAACTGATACGGAAAAGGAAATTATGTTTATTACAACTAAAATTGACTCTATCGACGTACAAAGAGATGAACTTTTAGACGAATTAGAGCAACTTAAATTGAATAAAATTCAACATGATTTAATGGCTGTTGGTAATCCAATTTGTAATGAAGACGTTGAAGTAATATATCATAAAGCTATGGTTTTAGGGTATAATGAGAAGCATGAACAGGCTCAATGGGTTAGCCATATTGTTTTGCCAGATGTTGAAAAAGGAAATGTATCCAGAACCAATAATTTCAGAAAAGATAAATTGATCACTTCTGGAACAGCTTGTAAAGCCGATTATTGGTATAGTGGCTATGACAGAGGTCATCTTGCCCCTAGTGCAGATTTCAGATGGTCTAAAACCGCCTTAAGTGAATCCTATTTTTATTCAAACATGGCGCCCCAATTACCCGAATTAAATAGAGAGAAATGGGCTGAACTAGAAAACGCAATTAGAGAATATGTTATCGAAAATAAAATTCAAGTTTATGTGGTGACGGGAGGAATATTACATGACAGTTTGCCCATAATGAGAAATGAAGATAGAGAAAATGACGTCAGTATTCCTAATTTATTTTACAAAGTAATACTTGATAATGCGAATCATAGGGGCATCGGTTTTGTTATGCCAAACGGAATCTGTAATTATCCAATTATGAGTTATGCAATCAGTATTGACAGCGTTGAAGCTTTGACCGGTATTAACTTTTTTTCAAAAATTAAAGATGAAAATTTTACAGAACAAAAAATCGATATCGACATATGGCAATCAGGAAGCAAGAAAGGTGATGTAACTCCCTTAAACCCTATAAGTCTAGAAAAAGGAAGGATTAACTCAGTTCAAGCAAAATATAACATTGGAACAAAATCCACTGTATGTGGAACAGTAGTATCCACAAAATACAGTGAGAAATCTGGTGCAACTTTCTTAAATTTGGATAAGAAATTTCCAAATCAAATATTTAGTGCAACAATTTGGAAAGATAATCGAGCCAACTTTAGTTACATGCCTGAAGTTGAACTAAAAAATAGAAAAGTTTGTATTACCGGAAAAATCGAAAACAATAAGGGAACACCAACAATGAATATTTCAAATGAAAAATCTATCAAATTTATAAGAGAAGAAAAATGAACAAAATCTTAATTACTTTAGCAATTGCACTTTTTAGTGTTGTCGGATATACGCAAAATACAGTCAAAGACCTTTCCGTTGGAATTCAAAAAGGTCAGCATGGGATTGTCGAAGTTCGTTTAAACATGGAAGACGAATTTAGAACTCTAGAAGGAAGAGATTCTAAAGGTCTTGCGCGTATTTCTTTTTTCACTGGAAAGGGAGAAGATAAATGCATTTTATCAAAAGGATTTAAAGGTGTGGATCATATCGTTATTATCCTTAACGAAATGGCTCAAAACGGATGGAAATTAATTAATACGTATCCTATTGGAGGAACATCTTTGTTAATTACGCACTATGTATTCGTGAAAGAAAAGAAATAGTGACACTCAATGAAAAAAGAAGACCTCAGAAGGGAATACAAACTTAAACGAAGCCAGTTAGCTTCATCTGAGATAAAATCATGTTCTGAACAAATTTTCCAGCTTATTAAAAGTCATTTTAGGCTCCACAATAAAACGATTCATATCTTTCTTCCAATAGCTAACTTCAACGAAATAAATACAGCGTCTTTTATAGAATTTCTCTTTCAATTAAAATGTACGGTGGCCACATCAATTACACATGTTAATCCACTAGGTCTTACTCACTGTATTATTGATGAAAATACAACCTACGAAAAGGATAAATTTGGTATCCCCTGCCCTATTGAGCGATTAGCAATTGCTGAAAATAAAATCGATATAGTAATTATCCCTCTTTTGGCTTTTGACAAAAAGGGAGCACGTGTAGGTTATGGAAAAGGCCTATACGATCGTTTTTTAGCAGAATGCAATCCAAATTGCATTAAAATTGGAGTGTCTCTTTTTGAACCAACTCCTTCTATTTCAGGAGTTGACAAAAATGATGTTTCATTAGACTATTGCGCTACTCAAAAAAAATTTATTCTTTCAAAAAGATTTGAATCGCTTTTATCCTTAATTGTGAAACAATAGGAAGGTTTTTATCCAATTAAACCAGCAATTAGTCAAAAACTACCTAAATAACTAATTGAATCAAAGTAAGTATTGTACCTTGTAGGGTTACGTCACTTATTTTTTAATGAAATTTAAATTTGAAATAGGATACACAATTAGTGTGATTGCAATTTGCTTTGGAATGGTATTTTATAATTTCGCAAAAAACAATAAACAACTAGAAACATTCGATTTTGTTGAGTATCATTTTGCTTTTAATATCAATTCTTCGCACAATTTAGGACTAATTAACTATGCTGTGGTTGGTGTTAGAGATGGAAAGATTGTGAGTAAAAAACCTATGGAATTAAAAACTTTTCTTCTTCAAGCAATGGGAAAACAAACTTCGGCTGCAAACTTTGAAAATATAGATTTATTTGCTGCTTACAACTTGAGTGACTGTTTCTATAAATACGACTCTATTTCCGATAATTATTCAGAGTGTTTTACTCTTGAAGATCTCTGGACCTTGCGTTACAGAAGAAACCCAATTTGCCCCGTGGGCTGCATTCCTTCTCCAGGAATGAAAATTGATGGTTGGTCCCAGGGTAAGTTCCATCCATCTTGGCCGCAAATACAAATTTTACAAGAATATGGAGTAATACAAGATTCAGATTTTTTTTACGGAGAAAACATGTTTAAATTATTTCAAGATGTTGAAAACCCAGACTGGATAGATAAATATAAAACAGCAAAATAAAATAGCGCAAAAGAATCCATAAAACGGGATTTGCTTAAATTACATAGAAGTCAATTAGCTTAATGTTATAATCTCATAAGCAGACTTCTTTTTTTTGAGTTCAGTTTTAATAACATTTCTTATTAACATTGTTTCTTTTTGTAAAGTCAAGAAATTCTTCAAATCTTCAACATTATTTAGGTTTTCTTGATCCGAATAATACCCGTAGCCTTTATAATTTCCTTTTTCAATATATATAAAACTTTTTTCATCAGCTCTTCTCCCCTCGCCTTTAATAACAAGTGTATCTTCTCCTAGGTTAAAACCTTCTAAAAACAACTCTATATTTGCAGCATGAGCCTCAGTTGAAATATCACCTATATCAAACTGCCCCATACCGCAATACCCAGGTTTTAGAGTAAATTCATCTATTTTTTTAATGAGCCAATTTCTGGCTTCGCTTAGCGTTGGAAAAGCTTTAATGAATGAAGAATGATTAGTGGTTTTATTAATTCCTAATCGTTTGTTATTACTTCGATCCTCATATATAAAAATACCAAATTTATCAATTCGAGATTTTTGAGACCGATTGTAAACTGGCCAATTATGTTTTATTTCGGTGTCTTCGAGAAATGTGGCGATTAGTTCACTTCCTGTTACTTCAAAAGAAACATCAAATATCTCTCTTGAAAACACTTCATTTTTCCAAGACAATTTACCCGTAAAATGCGATGAAACTCTATTCTTTAAGTTTTTTGCTTTCCCAATGTATATGACCTCTCCTTTGTTATTGTGGAAATAATACACACCTGTTTTCTTTGGTAGTTTTTTAAATCGAGCTTTAGGAAGGTTAGCAGGTAAAGTAGATTCATTTGAATTTGCCTTCAACGAAGCCTCAATAAACGCTACGTTTTTTTGATACATTAATTCAAATAATTTGGTTGTAGCCTCAGTGTCTGGCATTGCGCGGTGTGCATTGTTTAAGCCGATCCCTAGACCTCTTGTCAGATTTCCTAAATTATATGAAGCCATACCGGGAATAATCTCTCTACTCAATCGAACTGTACACAAGCGTTTTTCATCAAAACTGATTCCACAATCAAAGAAAGCTTGCTTAATAAACTTATAATCAAAATTCACATTATGCGCTACAAACACCTTCCCTTTCAGTAATTCAAATAACTCTTTAGCTATCTCCTTAAATAATGGAGCTTCTTTAACCATTTCATTGGTAATTCCTGTTAATCTCACAACAAATGGTGTTATTGGCTGCTGAGGATTGATTAAAGTCTCAAAACGATCAATTTCTTTATGCCCATCAGTTATAATTACTGCAATTTCAGTAATCTTATCCTGGTTTGCGACACTGCCGGTCGATTCAATATCTACTATAGCAAATAATCTCATGTTGTACATACAAAACTACGTCTTTTAAAACGTAGTTTTTTTACGTTTTGGTATTATATGAATTCTGAAAGTAAAAAACTTAGTAAATATTAATATTTATTCTCATTTTTATAAATATTATTTATTAACAATAGACTATGACCGAAAATTTCCAATTTGACTATTCACAAATCGAATTTATAAAAAAAAGTTTTACCAATAATTTTAAGTTTAGGTTTAGCTTATTTAAGATTTTGCCAATGGGGTTTCTTTCGGGAATGAAAATCAGCAAATTAACCGAAGATAAATGTTCGGTAACTGTTCCATATAAACGCAAAAATAAAAATCCTTTTCAATCTACTTTTTGGGCTGTATTAGGAATGGCCGCAGAAATGAGTTCAGGTGCTCTGCTCATCATGTATACGCACAAGCAAAGACCTTCTGTTGCTATGATTATAGTTAGTTGTACAGGGAAATTCGTGAAAAAAGCAACTAATAATACCACATTCACATGCACCGATGGTCAAAAAATAAAACAAGCTATAAAAGCTGCAATCGATAAGGAAGAGCCTCAACTAATCGAATGCCATATGCAAGGAGTAAATGAAGCCGGTGAAGAAGTTGCTAATTTTACTTTCACCTGGTCAGTTAAAGCAAGAATAACAAAATAGAACATTATTCAATGTAAACTTTCTTGGTGATAGTGCTTGTACCATTGGTAAATGAAACCAAATGGATTCCTTTACTAAGGTCATTTATACCCAAGCAAATGTTACCACTAACCGCAGTGCTCATTAATTGTTTCCCAAGGAGATTATGAATTGTTAGCGTTCCCGATTCTTTTCCTGTTATAACGTTTAATTTTTCTTTCGCCGCATATATAACAACCTCTTCTAAATTGCGGTTCGAAACACTAACAAATCCATCCTCCAAATTACCTGCCATAATACTTGAGTCTGCAATTGATTGATATGCAAAATCATAAATAATACCCGAACTTGCATCGGCAGCTACTTTTACTTGGACCCACCCATAATGGAGGTCAGTGCCGATTTCGAATTTGACACCAAAGAAAAGGTTTCCGTTATCAATAAAATCACCGGCAGTCAAACTGATTATATCTATTTTTATACCTAGTCCAACCCCAGGAAAAACGGAAGGAGTTGCCGAGCTCAAATATGCCGAGCTACCATCAATTAAATATCCATGTGGAAGCGTGTCAGCAATAACAACATCCTCATTCCCAATTGTAGAAATTTGCGCAATTATTTCTGTATTACCCAAAGTAGTAATTGCTACTCCAGATATTGTAACATTAATTGACTGGATAACAGTATCTTGTTTTGAAGAAAAAATAACCAATTCAGGTGTTGCGTCACCATCAAAATCAATTAAATGCGAATCCGACACATAATCAGGAATTAACGTATCATCGGGAATTATATCGGTATAGATAATTTGAGAGAGTACAAATTGACTAGTAGATATTGAGAGAATAAGTAAAATTAATTTTTTCATCTTATGAATTTTTAGAAAGACACAAAGTATTGCCAATTGGTTGCACAATAAACAATAAAAAAATATAAATAAAAAAGGCTTTCACTATTAATGAAAGGCTTTAAAATAATATTAGAGTTGAATCTAATCTCGAATGTAAATCAACTATTCTATTAACATAGTATTTAAATAGAAAAGAGTTATTGCAACAATTATTACTAATGTGCAACAACTCTTTAGTCAGGATTTACTTTTTTTCTATTTTCATAACAACCACTTTGCCTGCATGGCCTAAAGCTGATGTAGTTTGAAATTGCATTTCCTTCGATTTACTCTCTATAACCTCATAAACACCGCTAAAAGCATAGGCTTGCGATGCTGCTTCTTCAGCTGCATGATCATGAGCATGCGCGTGACCGTCTTCCGCTTGATAAGAAATTTCAAATGTTTTTCCTTTTTCTCTGAATTGCCAAACAAATTCTGCATGGCCTCCTTCTTCGTTCATCCACTCTGCCAT
>JAQWQH010000196.1 GCA_029244805.1 Flavobacteriales bacterium | reverse complement strand
CCTTCAATTATTTTCAGCCTTTTCTCGTTAACTTTATCAGGAAAAGTATTTAACTGATAAAGCTCTGATCGTACCTTTCGTATATATTTTCGGTTAATATTGGGTTTTTCATTCACCGTAATACCCGTTACCATTTGTCTGGATGACTGCGCATGTAACCTTGTCTTTTTCTCATTCAAGTTTAATTCAAATTTCTCCAATATTTTTTTAACATTTTCAGAAAATTTATATTTCTCTATATCACCACCTGAGAATGTAAGATCATCGACATATCGTGAGTAAACTAAATCATTCTCTTTTGCAAGATTATTTAACTGTTCGTCTAACCACCAACAAACAATATTTGACATAACGGGTGACGTTGGTGCACCCGTTGGCAGATGATCCCGGCAAGTTATTTCAGTTAAAAATCGAACAACAGAATCTGGAAATCCAAAAGGTTTTAATTTAAATACATTTGAAATCGTTCCCTTTTTTATCGAAGCATAAAAGTTCTTTATATCCATATTTAATACTTGCCTTTTTCCAATGTGACATTTTGCATTCTCAACAATACTGTTTCCAATATACCCGAAGCAACATCTATGGCTTTGAATTTGGTAAACTTCTTTTAAGATTTCTGCCAATCTCTTCTGAACCCTTTTTAACTCTTTATTTGGTGCTTGAATCTCTCTAAATCCACCTTTTCTTTTTTTAATTTTAAATACATGATAATCTTTCGTTGTATCGACAAAATCCTGCATAAATAAATTTGAAACACCCAGCATAAAGTCCATTTCATTTGGGCTTGAACACTTTAAAAAGGTATTTACTGAGTATCTAGTCATTAATTTGGGGTGAATAAAAAAGGAGCTATCAATATTATTATCTAAAAAGTCAATCATGACGATTTACGCAGCTTGCGAAGGAAATCTTCATGTATCACTTATTTCAACATATAATTCAAACAGACTGCAGAAACAACAGCCCTATGCGATACCTTGCACATAATCTATTTGATAGCTCCTAATGATTAAAATGGTTTAAAATCTTCTTTCATAAATGGATTATCGAAAAAGTTATCTTCATCTCGGTTAATCTCAGAAAACTCCAAATGCCTTGCTTTGAAAGAAAATCGAATATCTTCCAACGGACCTCTTTTATTCTTCGCAATAATTAAATCTGCTTCGCCATTGCAAGGTCTGCAATCCTGCCATTCTGTAAATCCATAATATTCGGGCCGATAGAGAAAAATAACTGCGTCTGCCATTTGCTCTATACTGCCAGACTCTCTTAAATCTGATAGCATAGGTCTTTTATCACCTCCCCTGGTTTCAACAGCCCTTGAAAGCTGGGATGTTACAACAATTGCTATATTCAACTTTTTTGCGAGTTCTTTCAAAGAACGCATTATTTCATTAACATCTCTCTCTCTATTTTTATTCGGATAATTACATCTTATTAGTTGTAAATAGTCTAAATATACTGCTTCTACTTTTAAATCAATAACTGCCTTTGTTACAACATCAATTAATTGCTCTGCAGTAAAAACATCTTCTTGAAACGAAATTGGTAGATCTTTGATATTTTCAGCTGACCTATGGATATCTTCTTTATCTTCGTTTGATAATTCTCCTTTAATAATATTATGATTTGGTATTTTAGAATCTAAACTTAAAAGACGAGATATAAAGTAGTCTTCACCGTTTTCGAAAGATACATACAACATAGGAACAGGTTTCAAATGGTTAGATTTAAGCATACAATTTATTAAAAACGATGTTTTGCCCATACCGGGTCTAGCTCCTATAATTGTGACGGTTCCTTTGTTATATCCTCCTAACACTCTATCTACATTCGTAAAACCGGTTGAAATCCCTACCAAACCCTTATTATTCTGTTGATGATCCATTAACTCAAGCTTATTAGTAAGCATCTGGTTTAAGGAAATTATTGGAGAAGAGTATTCATTTGAAGTCATATTCAATGGTTTTTACAGTTAATACAAAATCTGGATTTGGGTACAGAATGCAATTCAAATTTCTTCTTTTGTGATGGATTTTAATTAATATTTTTAAGTGTATTTATTAACACGTTTTTAGCATTTTTGTGTTCGTAAATTGAAAGAACTTTGGTACTATTAGTCCAAAGCTATTTTGAATCCGTTTCATTTTTTTTAGGTACAATAATTGTTCTATTTAAGATTGGTTTTTTATATTACGTTTTGGAAATCATTTTTTTATCCGTTGGTTTGCCCTTGGCTCTGGAAATTGACCTACCCATATATAATAGACATAAAACAGTTATTATCTATTATCTTTCAACCCCTTTCTTAACTTATTCAAGGTTCTAGTATGAAACGTTCCCACATTATTTTCAGGCATGTTTAGTTCTCTCGCTGCTTCTCTATATGACACCCCTTCATAAAACTTCAAGTGTAAATATGCTCTTTCGTCCTCCTCTAAATTTGCAACCACATAATTTACAGCATCCATTTGCTCCATTTGGTCTTCATCATTTTCTTCAACACATTGTATCAAAAAAACATATTTATCATCGGGAAGTACATAGTGTTTTTTATGTCTTTTTTGCTTACGTAATTCATCAATACAGGAATTTTTAATCATCGTTCGAACGTAATAAGCTTCTGTATTGGGCAATACAACTCTTTCGATTAATACCTTTTTCAGTACTTTCTCCATTGTTCGATTTACTACAGCAAAAATATCACATTCATTTCTTAAGTAAGTTTTTGCAATTTGTATTGCTGTGTAATAATAATTATCAAACAATTCATTTTGTTTTGTTCTTAAAGCTTTCATTTTTCTTTTGTTAAAAATTAATGATCAACCGACTAACTTTGATTCGTTCATTGCAATACGAATGAGTTTTCAAACCAATCAAAATTATGCTGTTTTGAATTTTATTAAATCAAGACAACTCTAGAAATATTTTTTAGTAGTTCTTTCAATACCGACATCATTATTACAACTAAAAAAAAGAAAAGTTACAAATTAACATGCCTCAATTTAAAGACTGAAATTCTTATTTCAAGTTGGCTCCTTTTTTCATAATTACTGTATTTGTTTAATTGTAATACGTATGAGCTATATAAATGCAACACATTACACTAAAAATTATTTACGCTGTAAAATAGAACGGATTCATAATCAGCTTAGCTATTGCTGCAGAAAACAACTGCCATCATTTCAATTATGAAACATTGCATATAAAAATCTCTACCAAATAGGTAAGTATACCCTATTAGCTAAAAAGGAAATAGAGGTTCTTTTTTTAAAAGGAGCAATCATATCGAATTATAGAGTGTTTAAAATTGGTTTATCAACTACAATATTTCATAAAAAAATGAAAATCCAAACCTCATGTTGGATTTAATAATTCCAAAGGGTTTGAACCCAGAAATGTTAAACCAAACTGATGGATATTTATTTGGAATGGATGTAATCAAATCCCAATAAATTCTTTTCAGTAATACTTTTTTTGATTAAGAGAAATTTCTATATTTGATTATAAGACTCTTTTATTCTTTTAATGTTTTTGGATGTAAGTCAAGCAGACACTTTAGATCTATCAACCAAAAAATATTATTATGAAAAATACGAAAGAGAACCTTTATGAAATGTTGGCGTCAGAATTAAGTGGTTTAAAGAATGATTTGCTGCTTGCGAAACTTTATTTATTGCTTGATGAAACAGATGACCAGAGTTTAACTTTAGACGCAAGTTTAATTAAAAGTTGGAAAGCTGATACGTTATAGTTTTGTTAAGCAGTCTCATTGAGACTGCTTTTTTAATTATGGTTTTCTATCTATACCACCCGTTCGAACGGTCACTTGCCATTAAATGGTGAAAATCTAACTTTTCTGCAATTCGATCTAAATCTACAAAACCATTTTTACCCCTATTAAATTTTTGGTATTTCGAATAATCAAATTCACAGATATTCATCACAAAATGTTTTTCTGCCTCTCGGTTGAATTGAACATAACCTTTTTGCCATAAATGCAATAATTCCAATAGTAAATTTAAATCTTCATCAGATTTCACCCCACTCATTTTTAGCTGAGCAACTAATTCTTCACGTGGTTTAAACAACTCTCTCTTATCGCTATACTTGTCTATTTCATATTTAACAAGTAATTCATTGATATTATCCTTTGATGGCTTAATGCTTAGTTCCAAATCCTTCCAAACATCAACTTTTACCTCTCCTAATATAGATTTAGAAAATATCTCAGCATGTTTTATAAAATTCTCATCTTGTTTCTTTTCTTCAAAATGAAAATCTAAATCTTCAATTTGATTCTCTAGTTCTTTGTATTCATTAAAATAAACCTCCCTTGGTCGATTATATACTTTTTTGCTTACTTCTATACCTAGACAATCGATTATATCTTCAATTGTAAAACTATGTTTATAGCCTTCATATGTAAACTTTAATAAAACATCATCGGTAAAATAATTATCCATTAGATCATTACTTTTAAAAGCAAAATAGAGTCTAAATAAAAACTCTTGCAAATCTTCTTTACTAAATAATCGCCTAACTCCAACAAGACTCATAAGAACCATAACCATTTTAGCTGATTCTATTAATTCACCTTCGGTATCCATTAGCGCTTCAGGATTACGTGTTCCCGATAGCAAATTTTTAAAAAATGTTTTTTTCATTTTAACTATTATTCCCTTCCATAATTATACAAGAAAGAAAGGTAATCTTCTTCATTTGTATTTGGATTTTCTCCAAACTCCTCTATTAGGTTACTTGAAAAAGTATTCGTCTTATTAAATAACTCCTTCGTTTCACCAACGAATTCAACTTTATAATCTGTTAAAACCTTATTTGAAAACATAACAAACTCTTTGTATTCTTTAATACTCCATTTAGCGAATGGTTGGAAATAAGAATAATATGTATTTGTTTTCTCATTAAAATTAGAACTATTTTTTTCAGCTTCATACAAACTACCCATGTATATATTCGAAAACTCCCTCTCCTTCAACATAACAGAATAATTGTGCACTTGAAGGGTTAAAACTTTCTTCGTCAAGTATTTGTTCTCTAGGAGATGGACAAAATAAATTGTAATGGTGTAATTCTAAATCTATTATTTTCATTGTTTTATATTTTTATTCAACCACCGTTCCTTCAAATACTTTCTCTAATTGCGTAACTGCTTCTAGTGAAGGCTTATAACTAAAAACACCATTCTCTCCATTAGATCTTACCCCTCTTAGAAATAAATATATACAACCTCCAAAGTCACGATCATAATCAAAATCAACTACTCTTCCAGATAAATATTTTTTTATTGCTACCGTATATACTAAATATTGTAAATGGTAGTTACTATCACTCATCGCATCAGCCAATCCCTCGTTTGTATACCTCTCAAGTTCATCACCTAGAAAATTTGACTTCCAATCCAACACATAGTACTTTCCATTGTGTTCAAAAAACAAATCAATAAAACCTGTGAGAATACCTGTGATTTCTTCATTATACCGAGTATGTATCTTGAAATTTTCCGGAATATAATCTCGAACTCGATTGATTTCTCCTATGTTAAACTCTGAAGTCAAAAAATCAAATTCTAATT
This sequence comes from Flavobacteriales bacterium, assembly GCA_029244805.1. Lineage (GTDB taxonomy): Bacteria > Bacteroidota > Bacteroidia > Flavobacteriales_D > Parvicellaceae > CALSMU01. Next base: position 9,852 of record JAQWQH010000196.1, on the reverse strand, counting down.
CTGGAACCATATTTTTTCTAACGATTTCATTTAACCTCAAATTTTCCGATCCAATTGAGATCTCCGCACCTAATACGGTATGCAGCATATTTACCAATTGTTCTTTGAACTCTCCTCTATATTTTGGTAAGAACAATTGCAACGACCGTTCAACAGCTAACTCGAAAACAGTTTGATCTTGTTCTGTAAAATCAATAAACTCAAACATATTATGAAGTAAATTACCGACATGCGCACCTTTAGGAAGAGTTTGAAATACAAATTCGTCGTATGACCCTAAAGGATAAACTGGATTGCTGAGTTCTTTTTTCACATATGCATGATCCCCTGCTAAATACGAATAACTCATTTTCCGCCAGTTGCGATCAGGAATGGTTAAATTCGGAACAGGAACATAATGTCTTTGCCTGTTTGAGTTTTCTGTACGGAAGTTTTCAAGATTCTCTTTGTAAATATACTCTCCAATAAATATTCCAGGAGTTTCCGGCTTTTCCATCAAAGCAGCATTAAATTCTGTTAATGATGTAACCGCATTCCCTCTCAATTTATAAATAAAACAGTTATACTTAGCACGAGTAATTGCAACATACAGCAACCTCCTATCCTCTTGTTTCACACCATTTCTCCAATATAATTTCTCATTTCCAGACAATAATCCATGACAGGTAAAATGGTAATTATTTTGAGGTGTTCTGAAATCGCTAAAGAAATGAGAAGTAACTTTTAAATCTAAAAATGGAGCAAACACTATATTATATTCAAGACCTTTTGATTTATGTATTGTCAATATTTTCACAGCATCTTCGTCACTTTCAATTCGCTGAATATATCGATCTTCTTCTGTATGATCTTCAGCTATGTTTCGTTTCAAGAAACGAATCAAATCCACTTTAGAATAATTGTTTTGTAATTCGATTTCAAGCAGTGACTCTGCCAATTGATAAAAGTTAGATAATCTCCTTTCGCCCCCACCAATTTCTGGACTGGTTAAATATGACGTTATCCTATGGTCTTCAGCGTATTGAATCATCATTGCATAAATTCCATTTTCATTCCAAATCTTTGAATACTCTCTGAAGCGGAACAACTCGGCTTCATCATCCAATTGCCCAATCTTTTGTACAGTATAACCGGTTATAGGTCCTAATAATGCTTTATTTATTGCTTTTCTTGTTGGAGATACCACAGCGTCTAATATGTACCCAACATTTGTAGCTTCATTACTCTTAAATATTTTGGAATCCGCAATGATTATACAGGGTATATTTTTTTTTTCAAGTGATTTTTTAATTATTTCTGCCTCTTTACCTTTTCGAACCAACACTGCTATATCACTTGCTTTTACACATCTTTCTTTAGCAGACAGAATTCCTTTAGATAGCAACCAAAGAGCTTTATTAGCAACCGCATCCGCTATTTTCTCATTTTTTTCAAAATCTTGATAAATACATATTGGGGCAATCAGTTGTTCATCTGCAGTAAGTTGACAAGCTTCATGAACCCCGTTTACATTTATATGCTCAAGCTCATTTGTAGTAAATTGATCGCTTCTTAGTAAAAATGTATCCACTTCTTCATTCGGTTTAAAGAATAAATTGGCCGAATCCACAAAATTAGCTGAAGAACGAAAATTTTTGTTCATATTATAAACAACAGTATTGACATTATTCTTTGCATTAAAATAAGTGTTAATATCAGCCTTTCTAAAAGAATAAATACTTTGTTTAGGGTCTCCTATATAAAAAACGATAGCTTTATTCTCAAACACATTTTTAAAAATGGAATATTGCTGCGCATCCGTATCTTGAAACTCATCTACAAATACTGCCTGATACTTTTCTCTAAGTAATTGCAGTATCCCTATATTTTCTGCACCATTTTCTACTTCATTTCCTGCATCAGAAACCGCTTGCTCTAGTTGACTAATTAATTGGTCACTATGAATGATTTTTTCCTCCTGAAGCTTATCAGGAATTCGATCCATCACATACTCTGCTACTTTAGTATAAAATCCTGTAATAATTCCGCCAATGTTATTTCCAAGATCTGTAACCCCATCTTTTATATCACCAAAAAAGTAAGCAACCTCTGCTGTGTTGCTTTTTTTAATTTCAATAATAAATTGGTCAACATCCTCTTTCTTGTTTACCCAAGCCCTTAATTTTTCTTTTCGAGGATCAGTAATCCTTGGCCATTTGGAATACTCAACAGCTCTTTCATATAAAGAATCGTAATCTATATCATTAACTAAATCGACTATAGCGTTATAATCTGTTCTCAAATCATTTGTCAAGTCTATAGGAGTGCCAAAGAAAGTCTTGCCTCCTAAATAATTAAGTGCTGAAGAAACCATTCTACCTTTATCCAAAATCACATTAGAACCATTGGGTGTGAATTTTTTAAGAATACTTAAATCTAAAACATCAATCGTAGAAATTTCTTCTCGCCAATAGTCGTTAACAAAATCTTCAACATAATCCATAATCGACAATGTGACATCAGTCCCATAGGAAAAACCAGTTTCAAAAGCAAATTCCGTTAATGTCCTTTGGCAGAAGCTATGAATCGTATAAATAGATGTTGTGTCTAGATTTTTTTTCGCAAGGTCCAACCTTGCCAACGTTTCTGAAGCACCTACCTCAACAATAAATTTATCTACAAGATCAGATACGCCTATATCAGCAGCAGGTAAAGTATCTCCCTGCGCACGTTTTAAAGCCAATCGAACAAACTTCCTTATTCTTTGTTCTAATTCAGCTACTGCTGCATTTGTAAACGTAACCATTAATATCTTATCGATAGGCATATTTTCCTCTACGATTAATCGAAGAGTTAGAATTGCAATGGAATAAGTTTTACCTGTTCCTGCACTGGCTTCCACTAAATTGCACCCGGCTAATGGTACAACTGTTCTATCTTCGGGTATAAATTCTATCGGACACATATATTTATAGTTTTAACCATTTAACAATTTCTTTCCACAATGCTCTTGTATTTGTCAAGGTAGCGGTCACGTAATTTTCATTTTCTAAGTAATTTTCAGTAACTAACATTTCGTAATATTTTGATGGAAATGCCTTTTCATTATTTACATGTTTTAATATTTTACTTCGAAGATAAGCCTCCTCATACTCACCAGAACCGGACTTTCCTAATACAATCAATTCGTTTAAAGGAAGCTGGATTGTGTAACCCAAGGGTTCATTTACTCCAGTTTTATATAATTCAACTAAAGCATTCAATTGTTTAAGAGCTTGCTCAGTAGTTGGACCATCATTAACTTCTAATTCAATGTTTCGTTTCAATCCATTAAAAATAAATTTTAAATTTTGTCCTGTGGCTTTCAAGAACAACCATTTTATATAAAAGGCAGCTAGATATTTTGCATGGCGATTCTCACTCGAAACTACATTATATATGCCTGTTGAACCATAAACATGATCAACACGTCCTTTCAATAATACATCTCCAAAAATTAGTTGACCAGTTTTCATTTCGAGCTCTCCCAAAAGCTTAGCCTGAGTGAATGTAGATTTCACCTCTGATATTGATTCAATTTCGCTCTCTAGTGACAATTCACCTAATGATGCTAACTGAATCATTCCAACCTCCGATAATTTTAATCGCCATGCTTCTAAATCTGCGTCCTGATATATAAATTCATTTTTTACTAGCCAATTTTGAAGATTGTCTTGTTCGAATAATTCTGTATCCCCAATCACTTCCGATTCCTCACCGTAATAAATACCAAGGACTTTATTCAAATATTCCTTTGCAGGGTCCTGAAACACTTTTATTAAATCATCCAAATCAATCTCAGTAACATCTATAGGTTGTGTTCCCCCTAAACCAACCGCCTGAACAGGAGCTGGTTCTGAAAGAAGATAGCTGTACAGTTCTGGTATTTGAGGATCTAAATAGTCTGAACTGTGGCCATGCAAAGGATGCTCCTGTACTAGCTCTACTCCAGTATTTACTTCAAGGTAGTCTATTAATTCATCCAATACTGAAGCGGGAGGTATTTCCGAATTATCTTTAGTGCTTTTGCCTATGTAGCTTATGTAAAGACGATCTTTGCATGATAATATCGTCTGGAAGAATAAAAACTTATCCTTTTCTTTTGAGGTTAAGTAATATTCGCGGTCTTTGAGTAAATTAAAGTGAATTTCTGCATTTTCAGCTAAGAATCCATTCAAATTTACACCTAGCATACATACCACCTTGTAAGGTACATTTCTATTTTGATGCATACCACAAAAGGTTATTCCTTTTGAAGCATAATTCGATCTATTGGTTTCTGAACCAATCAATTCTTCTATATACCCTTTGAATACTGAAAAAGTAACTTCGTCTTGAACTACCTCGCTGTAAATATTTAGGGAGCCTAACTGTTCACAAAAATATCCTAAATGTTCTCCATTTGGATCATGGATAAAAAGCTCAACCAATACTATAAAATAGTCATACCATCCTGATAAAGTTTTTGTTCCTTGCCGAGATAAAATGAGGACTTCTATTTTATTAAAAAAAGAGTTCAGTCTCATCAAATCTGCATAATTACTTCCTTCTGCCTGATCGACCAATAAATAACGTGCACCGTGCTTCTCAAAATAGGATTCATCTCCCATGCAAAATCCATAGACCAGCCGATTTAAACCATGTTTCCAGCTTACAAAATTAGTTTCATTATCCGCAGACCCTGTATCACCGCATCTAATATTAGCTGTTTTTAGCATATGTCGAATAAACGAAACATCCTCTATTTTAAATTGGTCACGAATCAATGGCAGCTCCAACAATTGCACTATCTCCTCTGCTTTGAACCTTTCGTTGACATTAAGTAACGACAATAATGTAGCATAAACCGATTCTGAAGAAGTATGTACAGCATCTGAAATACTATATGGAAGCTTTACTTTTTTAGAGCCAAAAACACCATGAATAGCCGGAGCATACTTATCTACATCGGAAGTAACAACAAGGATATCTCTTGCTCCAATTTCTCCATTGCTTTCACTAATTGTTTTGATTAGGAAATTGCACAACACTTCAACTTCACGAACTTCTGTATAGCAACTATTTATAACAATACTCCCATCGACGATATCATTTTGGGTATAAGCGGAAGAGTCTATTTGGTTAAGAAAAAGGTCGTTCTGAAATTTATGCAACAAAGAATCCAAAACTAAAGAAGCTGGAACTAGATATTCAATCTCACCCAACTCACGAATCCATTCTAGTGCAATTTCGGAAGCTTTATTCCAATTATTGACTAATGGATTACTGGCACTAGCACCATCTAATAATCCATCGAACAAGTAAAATCGAATATTTACAACTTCCGAAATTAATTGATAAACCATTAAATGAAAAAGGGTAAAATCCATTCCTAAATAAACATGAATATGTGGTAAAACATCCCCTAACTTCTTTTTTTTCTCCTCATCAAGCAATGCTGTTGTGATAAGTTCATTGATTTCATGCAAACCAATGAATTCGTTTTCCGCATTCATACTTTGTCGCCATACATCGTTTTGCCAATCGCCATCTTCTTCCATTTCATTAGGAATATGATATTGATAGTTTTGGAAAAGCAGGGCTAGTTTATCGGAAAGACCATATCGTTTTAATGAATCTTCCCCATAATATTTAAAAGTATTAGGATTAGTAACACTAAACTCCTGTGAGCCCAATACTTGATATATTTTCCATTTAACATACTCTTGATCCATCAATTCTTTACGATCATCTTTATAAAGAACCTTGTAAACCATTCGCATTAAATCATCCTGCTTTTTAAAAACTAAATTTGCAGCGATACCGTTTTCTTCTGCCAAAAAGATTTTCAACCAATTATTGACTCCAGCGCCAGCCGCAACAATGTATTCTGGAACGAATATTTGTTGTTCTTCTTTAACGCTATCAGCCAATTTCTTAGCTAATAATTCTACAGATGATGATGCATATATTTTAAGGCCCATTTTATTGAATTCTTTTTGTTAAACCTGAAGCCCTTGCCACTTGCTTGCGAGTAGCTAATTTGAGTATTTCACTTCCCCCTTGAACAATAACACTTTGCTTAGCACGTGTTACTCCAGTATAAAAAAGTTCTCTTGTTAATAGTTTATTCCTCTCCTGATCAGGCAATATCACTAATACTTTATCGTATTCAGAACCTTGACTTTTATGAATCGTCATTGCAAATACTGTTTCACATTGCGTTATATAACCCGGCAATACTTTCCGTAATTCATTTCCGCATCCTTCATCACTTTTCTCCTTAATGAAATATGCATGTTTTTTACCATCATCATCTTTGCGGATAATTCCTATATCTCCATTCCATAGACCTAATTCCCGATCGTTTTTAGTTACCAAAATAGGTCTATTGATGTAAAATTCGTCATCTATAATTAGATCTGATTCTTCTTGTAAGATCTTCTCTATTTCATTATTTATATGAAACACACCCTGTTCAGTTTCACGGACAGCACATAATACTTTTTGCCTATTCAATAATTCTAATGCCTCCTTGATATCCGTTTCAGTAAGGTAATCAAAATAATTACGAGCGAAATTTTTCAATACAGATCTTTTGTATTCTGAGTCAATCGTAACTTCTTGATGTTGTTCATTAATATATTCAACAACAGATTCTTCGTTTCCCTCGATGATCGACTTACCTAATAATGCTATATGAGGGCACTCACTAAAGCGATGACTCTTTTTTAATTCAACAATATGCTGAAACAACAGACCTCCTGTATTTTCTGAAACATAATTATTTGTAATAGAAGCCTCAGTATCAGCTATGAAAGAATTAATTAGCTCTAATCTTCCTGCAGTACTTTGGTTTATTGGCTCCAGAGCATTGCACAAATCACCGAATAAACTACCTGCTTCAACAGAAGACAACTGATTTTTATCTCCTAAAAAGATGACTCTTTTTTCTGGATTAATAGCTGACAATAATTTGGAAAAAAGAGCAACATCTATCATCGATGCTTCATCCACAATAACCACATCATAATCAAGGTAATTATTTTGATTGTGTTTAAAATATGGTGAGTTATGAATATACCCTAATAGTCGATGAATCGTAAAAGGCTTTAGCTTTTTAACTTGATCTTCAATCCCATACAAAGCCAATCCACGATTCAGCTCCAAAGACTCTATCATTCTAGCACTAGCCTTTCCTGTTGGCGCCGCCATAGCAACCTTTAAGTTTGGATTCTGGGCATACAATAAAGCCAATATTTTTGCTACTGTTGTTGTTTTTCCGGTACCAGGACCTCCAGTTATGATTGAGAAATTATGTATAAAACTATTTATTGCGCCCATCAATTGCCAATCCATCTTTAGCTCAGGTGCATCATTAACCATATGCGGACCTATTCCTGCATTTAAATTTTTAATCAATTCAACTTGACCCGCGTTTTCTAAAAATTCGATGCGCTCATTTATTGTTCTGTTTTCAGAGGCAATAAGCATATCTATCTTCTCGATAATTGCAGATTCGTAATTATAATATCGCTTCAAATATAAATTGGAACCTCTTAACACAAAAGGTAGTCGTTCTGTTTCGAGAGTAGTTACTAAATCAGAAGTGCGTAACTCAGCAACATTCGGTATAAAACTTTCATAGCCAGACCCTGATTTATCTTCTTCGGAAATAGGAATATTTAAGTCAAAACAAATATGTCCTTCGCTCAGTCTTTTTGACACGAAGTACGCATAGGGACGAATGATTTCATCTTCAAAAAACTCTGCAAAACAGTTATGTACATTCATATTAATCTATTGTAAAAGAACTGTATCCAGCCCCTGATTTCTCTAATTTAATTTTTGTTGAAATACGACCTTTTAGTGCTTCCACATGTGATATAACTCCAATATACTTATCGTCTTCATTCTGCAGTTTCTCAAGAATGGTAATCGCTTGATCTAAGGCATCAGCGTCCAAGGTCCCAAAACCTTCATCAATAAATATTGATTCTATACGAACATTTTTAGCGGCTAAATCAGACAATGCAAATGCCATAGCTAAACTAACGATAAATGTTTCCCCTCCAGACAACGTTTTTACAGCTCTTAACTGATTACCCATGTCGGCATCATATACCTTTAAACTTGTTCGTTTTGTATCTATTTTGGGGTTTGGTGCTTGTAACTTATATCTATCCGACAAGCCAGCGAGTCTAATATTGGTATAACCTATTAACTGCTCCATTGTGAGGTCTTGGACAAAATTTGAAAATTTCTCTCCTTGACCACCACCAATCATTTTATCCATTGTTTTCCATAATTTCTCATCTTTTTGAAGCTTCTCCAGTAAGGATAATTCTTGCTGCTGCTTTATCCTTTGTTCTGCATCTCCTTTTAAAATCGTTTCTAACGTGGTTATTTGTTTATTTATATCCTTCCATACAGCTTCTGCTTCTCCAAATTGATTCTGAACGTTCTCAAGGGTTAAATTAGCGTCATCTTTAGCTTTTGCTTCTTTTAAATTCTTTAAAATTCTTTTTTCTGCTTCTTCCAAACGAGCTTTATTTAATCCTAGCTCCCTCAATTTAATCCGAATAGTCTCTGCCTCAGTTTCAGTCAGTATTTGGTTCTTTAGGTCATTAACATCTTTCAATGATTCTTTTTTAAGGATTGCGTTAATTCCTTTATCAATAGTTTCACCTTGTTCATTATTCTGCTTCTTATCTTTTTTGAGCTTTACCAATTCCTTCTCCAAGTTTGTTATTGTAGTTAAAACTGTGCTCGTTGCATCCGTCAAATCAACTACCTCCTTTTCTACATCATACCCTTTATAAAGTTTTATTCGATCATTAACCGCCTTTGAGTGACTACCTAAAGCATCCTTCCATTTCAATAGTGCTTCTTGAGATGATTTGATTATCAATTTCGCCCGAAACGCAGACTCAGAGGACTCTAATAGTTTTTGTTCTTCTTCAAGTAATTCTTTGTGTTGTTCTAGCGACTCCTTGCTTAAATCTTCAGAAAATTTAAGTTCTTTTAAACTTTTTGTGATTTCTGCTAGTGCAGGAGTTAATCCCTTTTGTGCTTCCTTAATTTCAATAATCAACCTTTCTTCATTTTCAATTAGATTATTTAGATTGGTATTCTCTGCAGCAATCAATAATTTATTTCCATTGTAGATCTTTTCTTTACTGTCTAGCAACTCTTCTTCAATATTATAAGTAGGCTCATCTTCACTATATGGGTGCGACACAGAACCACACAAGGGACATGGATCACCTTCTATTAAAGTTTTTCGATGTTCATCAAGGCTTTGGTGCTGCCTTTTCTCTTTTAATGCTTTTGTCATTTTTTCAACTTCAGCACCCAGATTCTCGTTTTCTTTTTGTAGTACTAGATTATTTTTTCTAATCTTCGAAGCACTTTTCTTTCCTTTCTCTAAATCAGATATTCTTTTGTTATTACTTGTTTTATTTAAATTGTAAGCAGTCCACTTAATAATTAGCGTATTAATTTTACTTAAATCCTCCTTCTGTTTTTTTAATTTGTCTTCAAGCTCCGATAAATTTATTACCCCAGCTTTCCTTATTGTTTCATCAATAACTTCCTTAAGGTTATTTAAATCATTTGTACAAATTTCAACAGATTCTAAAACTTTCAAATCATAACCTAAATCAATAATAGAACTCCGCTTCTCTTCAATGTTTGACTTGATCAAATTGGCTTCATCAAGCTTAGTTTTTTCCTTGTTTATCAGCGTTGTAATTTTATTCCTAAAATCATTCAATTCAGATTTGATTGTTTTGTCAGTAACTTCTTTTTGAATTAATTGCTTTGCCCTTGTAAAAAGCTGATTTTTTGCTTCTA
>JAQWQH010000185.1 GCA_029244805.1 Flavobacteriales bacterium | reverse complement strand
TAGATAATTTTCATTACCTAAAGAATCAATGCGTAATTTAATCACCGAATTTTCAGCTTTAACCTCATTTACGGTATAGTTTCCGTCGACCATATTCCAGAAATTAAAATTCATGTACAGGTAATCGGCGTAAATTAACGTGTCATTGTCGTTGGTATCCGATACAAACAATTTGTTAAACCGCAACGAAGCAGAAGGGAACTGTGAAAACAGTGTCAGCTCGAGTTCTTCTACTGCTACAGGAACTGCTAGGGTTTTATTTAGCTCTTCTACTGCGTATTGCTTTATTTCATCCTCGTAGAGATTTATAATGAGGGCTGCTATACCAAACATTAAAGCAATGAATATTCCTATTCCAGCTACTAATCTTTTTGCCCATTTATACCACATTTTTATCTATTTAGCAGAAGCTTTCAGTGAAACCGTAATGAACGGTAAAATTACTTGGATAAAATGGCTTATTTCTAAAGGGTGGTTATACTTATTAACGAGTAAGTATTAATTGAACGACAGTATTTTAGATATATTACTGATTCGAACAATTGATACATTTTATGAAAAATCACTATTTAATTCAATTACGGTTATTTCCGGCCAAATACCAATTCTTCCTGGATACCCTAGGTATCCAAATCCTCTATTAACATATAAATATTGGCCGTTTTGTTGATAGAGTCCAGCCCAATTTTTGTACCTATATTTTACTGGACTCCATTTAAATCCTGGGATTTCTATTCCCATCTGCATGCCATGCGTATGCCCGCTTAGGGTAAGGTTTATATTTTTGGAATGCGGTAAAGTTTTTTCTTCCCAATGATCTGGATCATGAGAAAGAAGGATTGTGAAATCTTCTTTATTTATGCCTTCCAGAGCCTTATTTAAATCTCCATAGGATGGGAATGGAGGTTTACCCCAATTCTCCACGCCAACTATTTGGATTTGCTCATTATTTTTAATTAGAGAGGTTCTTTGGTTATTTAGAACAGAAAAACCCATTTCGGCGAGATGTAGTTTTATTGATTCAGTATTTTCTAGTTTTTTTTCTTCTGATTCCCAATTTACATATTCTCCATAGTCATGATTTCCTAAAACCGCAAACTTTCCCATTGGTGCATTTAAATCTTTCAATAAATGCATGTAGGGTTCTATTTCTTGTGCAAAATTATTCACCAAATCTCCCGTGAAAAAGATTAAATCTGGATTTTGGTCTTGCACCATTTTTAGCCCTCTTGCTACCGATTCAATATCATCGAAGCTACCAGAATGAAAATCGGATATTTGAACAATTTTGAGTTTGTCAAATGCAATTGGTAAGTCAGGAAAAGTTAACGATTGCCTATGAATTTTAAAGTCATATTTTCCCTTGATAATTCCATATAAAAATCCAGTAAATGGAATAATAGCTATTCCCATTCCGACTTGTGTTATGAATTTCCTTCTTCCTTCAATTTCTACAGCGTCAGAATTGTTAGAAAACCAACTACTTATTTTTTGGAAGCAAAATTTAATGATCCTAAAGGAATCACTAAGGAATAGCGTTCCTGCAAAAATAATTTTGGTAATTATCAAAGTAAACGTTATTCCAATTAGTAAGTTTTGCCAATACCCCATATTGGTTGTTCTAGCGCTCAAATAAAAGCCCATAGAAATTATTCCAGTAACTATTACGACAATACTAATAGCATAAATAACAAAAACAATTACTTTTTTTCTTCCTTGTGGAAAAGCACATTTTAAACCATGGTAGGTGTAAGTTTCAATTATTAAAATAAATAATAATAGAACGATAAAAAATAAGGTTCTTGTCATAAATTTAAGTTCTTTAATGAAAGATTGAATTATTACTTTCATTATGCAAGTAAAATTACGTTGTAATTTTCAAAAAACGAACTGTAATTTAAATTAATTTATTTTTTGACAGAACCCGCTTTTATATTTTCCAAAATATTAAAAACTGCAGGACAAATTTCAGCATTTTTCAATGTTAAGTCGAAAATTCCTTTTTGATGTCGCATATCTGTATGGGGATAATCTTTGCAAGCTTTAGGTCTTACTTCGTAGATTGAGCAACCATTGTCTTCCGCTAAAAAGGGACATGGAACAACTTGCAAAACGAAAAAATTATCTTCGTCCAATCGTAGATATTTTTCTATAAAGGCACCAGGTTTCATTTTTAGATGACTAGCTACTCTTTCGATATCTTTTTGGTTATACATTGGCCCAGTTGTTCGGCAGCAGTTACCACAATCCATGCAATTCGTGCACTCAAATACTTCATCGTGTGCCTGTCTAAAAAGATTGTCTACGGTTCCATGTTTCTTTTTTTTAAGCCCCTGTAAAAGGTTTTTATGTGCGTTCTTATGAGATTTCGCAATAGAAATTTGCTCGATATGATCAAATGGTTTTTCCACAATTTAGTATCCACAATTATTTCGCACACGTTTCAGTGTTTCTTTAGCAACGGCCCTGGCTTTATTTGCTCCATTTAATAGCACCGTATCTAATTCGGAAGTATTATTCATATAGTAATCATACTTTTCCCTTTCCTTGCTGAATCTTTCTAAAACACAATCTAGGAATTCCTTTTTAGCGTGCCCCCATCCGTATCCACCAGCTCTTAAGTTTTCGGCCATTTCAGCTACTTGCTTATCAGTTGCAATTAATTTGTATAATTGAAAAACAGAAGAGGTTTCGGGATCTTTAGGGTCTTCTAAAGGGGTGTCATCGGTAACAAAATGTTTGTTAATTACTTTTTTTAATTCATTTTTAGGCAAAAATATATTGAGATAATTATTTCTCGATTTGCTCATTTTCTGTCCGTCAGTTCCGGGAACTAGCATAGTGTTTTCCTGAATCTTAGGTTCGGGAATCACAAATGTATTTCCCATACTGTGGTTGAATCGTGAAGCTACATCACGTGTCATTTCTAGATGCTGAAGTTGATCTTTTCCAACAGGAACATAATTTGCATCGTACAATAAGATATCCGCTGCCATAAGCATGGGATAAACAAAAAGACCTCCGTTAACATCTTCTAGTCTGTCGGATTTATCTTTAAAAGAGTGCGCTAGTTGAAGTCGCTGGAAAGGGAAGAAGCAACTCAAATACCATGATAATTCTGTACATTCAGGAACATCAGATTGCCTGTAAAACACTATTTTTTTTGGATCTAAACCACAAGCAAGCCAAGTTGCAGCAACAGAATATGTATTGTTGCGCATTTCAACTCCATTTTTTATCTGCGTTAATGAATGTAAATCAGCGATGAATAGGAAAGCATCATTATCACCGTTATTTGCCATTTCAATAGCTGGAAGAATTGCTCCCAATAGGTTTCCCAAATGTGGTGTTCCGGTGCTTTGTACTCCAGTTAGAATTCTTGCCATCTTTTATTGCATTTTTTACAAATGTAATATCTGCATTTAGTTTTTCAATTACAAGTTTCTCATTTTCTTTTAAATTAGGATAATATTTTCTTGGTTTAGTCTATTTTTGTTTGTTCATGAAACTCGTTTTAAGTCCTTTGAGACTGTTGTATAAAATCTATTTTATTGTAATTTTCTTAATCTCAGGGATATTGCTTTACCCTTTCATGCTATTTCTAATCAGAGGGAAAAATAAATTTAGAAATGCTTTACGAATTAAGCAGGTTTGGTCCAAAGCTATTTGTGTTTTAGTTTTCATAAAAGTACAAGTGGAGAATGCTGATGGTTTTCCTAAAGGTGTTCCTTACGTTGTTTGTGCAAATCATGCATCATATTTGGATATATTATTGATGTTTCTGATACTGCCTGATGATTTTGCTTTTTTAGGAAAAGCTGAGGTGTTAAAATGGCCAATTATTAATGTTTTCTTCCTAAAAGGTATAGACATTCCTGTATACAGAGGAAGTGTGAAACGAGTAAAAGAATGTCTAGATATTGCAGACATGGCATTGAAAGATGGCAGGTCCATTGCAATCTTTCCAGAAGGAGGTATGGAGATAAATAATGATAAATTGCGTAGGTTTAAGAATGGTGCATTTAGATTAGCGATGGATAACCAAGTTCCTATTGTTCCAATTACGTTTTTAAATAATTGGGTTCTTTTCTCCGATCATATGGATTTATTTGGTTCGGGATCACCAGGAATTGCAAAAATAAAAATTCATAAGGCTATATCCCCAGATTCGGAATCTTTCAAAGATTTGGTATCTTTGCGAGAGAAAACACATAAAACAATCAAATCTGCATTAGAGCAATATGGAAATAGATAATGAAACAGTAGATAAAATTGCTTCACTTTCGAAGTTGTCTTTCAGCGGAAAACAAAAAGAAGCAATAAAGAATGACATGAATAAAATGTTAAATTTTATTGGGAAGCTGGAAGAGGTAGATACGGATGGTGTTGATCCTTTAATACATATGACAGATGACGTAAATGTATTAAGAGCAGATGACGCTGTTTCAGACATAACACAAAAAGAGGCGTTAAAAAACGCCCCTAAAAAGGATTCTACCTATTTTAAAATCCCAAAAGTACGTACTCGCTAGTATTAGCAGTATTCGTCAAATGCAGCCTTTATACTTTCTGAAATGATTTCTGCTGTGCTGCCTTCTATATGATGTCTTTCGATGAAGTGTACCAACTTTCCTTCTTTAAACAAAGCCATGCAGGGTGATGAAGGAGGATAAGGCAAACAAAATCTTCTCATTTGATCTACTGCTTCTCTATCAACTCCGGCAAAGACAGTAACAAAGTTATTTGGAGTTTTTGAGTGTTGAGTTGACATTATTGCAGCTGGTCTTGCGTTCCCAGCTGCACAACCGCAAACGGAATTGATCATTACAAAGGTTGTCCCTTCTTTTTCTATAGCTTGATTGACGTCTTCTGCCGTAATAAGCTCATGAAAACCAACCTTAGTTAGGTCTTCTTTCATTGGAGCTACTAGTTCTGGTGGGTACATATGTGCTGTTTTAAAAGATTAAAAATTTAACGTTTGCAAAAGTAAACATATAACTAATACAATACAGAGATAGAGTTGAATTAAAGCTCATTATTCGATTTATGTTGGATGGTTACAGTATTTATTAGGCCGGTTATCAGCGATTTAAATAATTTAATTATATTTGCAACCGATTAAAAAATCATAAAAAAACAAAAAAATGAAAAAAACATTAATTTTATTATTTGTTGCTGCTTTAGGAGCTGGAACAATTTCGTCGTGTAGTAAGTCTAATAAAGGTAAGCTCTCAGGAGAGTGGACTCTTTCTTCAATGACTTCTACAGAAACAAGTACTAATGGAAATCCATCAGTAACAGATACTGATGTAACTACTTTAGATGGCTCTACTGTTACAATCGTTAGTTCTTCTACTGATGGTTCAGCTACATCAACTATAAATGGTACTGTTGCTACGGCTACTTGGACAATTGAGAAAGACGGTACGTGGACAAGAACGACGGATATGACTTATACAATTACAGAACCTACATATTCTTACTCTGCACAAAGTGTAAATACTGAATCTGGAACTTGGTCTTTCATTGGAAAGAATAAAACAGCTGAATTAGGTAAAAATGAAAGAGTTGCTATGAGTGTATTGGCTTCTACAACTACAATTACATATACTTATACGGCTGGGGGAATTTCTTCTTCTGATACTTCTACAGATACAGATACTTATGCAGAAGGTGAAAATGTTGAAACATTCTTAATTGTTGAAAGCAAGAGTAAAGAGTTGAGCTTGTCTCAAGTGGGAGCTTCTTCTTATACTTCTACTGATTCAAATGGAACAACTACATCTTCTTCAACGTTAAATTCTGCTATGGTTTTGATCCAAGAATAAGATTAATTTAATTTTAAAAAGGGCTATTTCTATGGAAATAGCCCTTTTTTTATTCCTAATAATTATTTTCTATAATTACAAGGGTTTATTCTTTTGGGTTTACTCCAATCAATGATGAAAGTTTTAGGGCACAAAAAAAAGAGATATCTAATTAAGATTGTCTCTTCTTTAAGTTACCTATGTAAATTTTACTTATCTGGTCGATAGCATCAGTTTGTTTATCGCAGCCGCTTCATTTATTAACCTGAAGTATTCTGCTAAATTTCCTAGTTTCATCATTTCTTTTGCTAATGATTTTATTGCTTCGTATTTCGTTTTTAATTCGTTCATTTTAGTGGGTTTTAATATTATAATATATCTCAATCCAAGTTGCGTGCCAAACTTATTTTATTTTCGAAATAGGGTTTTTGACTCCCTCATGTTTAGTTAGTTCCATTTTAATAGAACCAACCAGTATATTGGCCTTTGCTAACAGCGGAATTTTGTTTTCATCGTCAGAAATCCATACTTGTAAATCTTCTTCTGTTTTGAAAATTCTTCCTTTTTGTACCACAGGGCAAAACTTAATACACCTGTATTTTCCTTTTCTAATTTTAATAGTTTCCTTTCCTAAGTATTTTATTTTTAATGGAAAAACCTCTCCATCCATAAATGTGTTAAATTCAAACAGATCACCAATTTTAGCCTCGGAAAAGTCTAAAGTTCTTGCATAATAGTAGGAAGAAATCATGTCTTGGATATTATAAGGAACATCAAATTTTTTATTCCCATCACTCACTTCTTTTTTGTGTTGATAGAAAGTGTAGTCCTGACTTATTTCATAACCTCCTTCGTGAACTCTGCGAATAAACATCCAAGGAAACATCCCTTCAGCATCTAAATAGGTTTCATATCTATCTTGAACTTTAAAAAACCAATTAAAAGCACCTAAACTTTTTCCTTTACCAACGGCGTGAACTAATTTTCTCCCGTTAATCTTTTTATTGCATTCTTCTACTTCGAGTGTAGCTCTCCCTGCATCTATAAAACCATAATGAAGAACGTAAGTGAGTTTCTCTCCAATAGCAAAAGAATTGTTTGCTATTTTTCTGAACTCGAAGGCTGATTTATTATTTTGAAAAGTATATATACCCTCCGAAGCATTTAGCGTTCCAACTGAAAGGAGAGATATTGCAATAAGGGTTAAAGTTTTCATACCTATGTTTTATGTGGTTTCGCAAACAAAAGCAATAAGCATGCCGAATAAAGCTGTGATCTTTGGTTAAAGCGCTATTTTAAACTAGCTCAATTAGGCTTTAAAAGGTGTCTTTTAGTTTTTAAAACCCACCAATACAGCAACACATCCTTGATATTTAAGATCGTGTGTATTGTCGGATTCAGGCACTGCAACAGCAATAATAAGTTGCTGGCTCGATTCGACTTTAAAGTCAAATACTTTACTGTTGGAATTTTTACTATCAAAAATCAGATTTCTTTCTATATCACTAACCTTATAACTAACATCTCCCAATTGTTCTTCAGCGCAAATTACAAGCCTATATTGTTGCTCACTATAAAATGTAAGCATAATTTCGGCACTGTCTCCAGGGAACAACACAGCACTATTCATCTGTCCATTATGAATGTATGGCTCTACTAAAGGACGCCCTGTTTTCTTGGTAAACACTCTACATTGTCCACTTATTCCTATAGGAATCAATATTGATAATAAAAATAGTAGGCTTAAATTTTTCATAATTTTAGTTAATAATGTCTGTTCTAATTTCTACAACTTTTGCTGTAATTTCCTCTAATATGTCATCATTCATGCCAAGTTTAATACTTCCGCCAATTATAGTTACACCGTTTTCATCTTTGTGATTTTCCCCAGCAGTTTTTACCTCAGTGATTTTTTTAAAAATAACATCTAACTCTTGTAATTCCTCCAAAACATCTTGGCTGATGTCATCCTCTTCATAAGAATGCAAAAGTCCAATGAGATTGGTTAATGAATATTTTTGCTCAGCAATTCTTAATTTAAGGACTTGATTATTTGGAGCAATTCGCGCCAATTGAGTTGAAAGATATACTCCTTCAATCCAACCACCTGCAATGATTAAAGTAGAAATACTTTCCCTGTCTTCCTCTTCTAGGTAGCTGTTCATTTCCCAAAATATATCTGTAATAATGACTTGCATGGAATCTTTTAGCTCTAAATTCCATTCAATTCTATTTATTGTTTCTTCATCAAAAACTTGCTCCATTCCTAGTTCATTTCCCAGAGTTCTTGCGCATTGAAGATAAAGCATTGTTTCGGTGGTTTGATTAAAAACGGTCGCGTAATTTAAATCAGCGCCATAAATACCCATGTTTAACGACTGCTCTACAATTGATTGATAGTCGTCAACTGCCGAGGGATTGCTTGGCAATGCAAACTCATAAGTTGCTCCAGCAGCTTGAAGTATTTGTGAGGTCTCCATAGGAGATGGAATGTTGAAAAAGATATTCTTAATGTTGTCGGCCCTTTCTATAATTTCAGTTGCTGGCTCTTCTGGGGAGTCTATGTATATATCATCATTTGCTGCATCTTCCCCGCAACTGAAGAGTAAAGATGCCAAAGTTACTATTACTATGTAATGTTTTATATTCATATTTCCTTATATCTGGTTATATCAAATATACTATAAATCCAAATAATTTTTATCCTTCATGTCCTTAAATCATAGGAAAATATGATAAAGTGAGATAGTCAAATTTCCTAATGAGCATCAAGCCAGTTGTCAGCTATTCCATACTCTACTTTCAGAGGAACAGCAAAATCAATTGCATTTTCCATCTTATCTGTAACCAATTTAATCATTTCATCCTGCTCAGGAATGAACAAATCAAAAACTAATTCATCATGAACTTGGAGTAACATTTTAGATTGCATGTTTCTTGATTTCATTTCATCATGAATGTTAATCATTGCGATTTTTACAATGTCAGCTGCACTTCCTTGGATTGGAGCATTAATGGCGTTTCTCTCCGCATGACCTCGAACTATTCCATTTGTCGAGTTAATATCTTTTAGATATCTTTTGCGGTGCATAATGGTTTCTACAAACCCTTTTTCCTTTGCTAATTCGATGCTTTGATCCATAAATGTTTTAATTTTTGGATATTGCTCAAAATAGCTCTCTATTATTTCTTTTGCTTCTCTTCTAGGAATATTTAAATTCTGAGCTAATCCAAATGCAGAGACGCCATAAATAATTCCAAAGTTTACAGCTTTTGCTTTACTCCGCATGTCTCTATCTACATCTTTCAATTCTACACTAAAGACCTTAGCTGCAGTTGCCGAATGAATATCTTCACCGCTGATAAAAGCCTTTTTCATGTTATCATCACCACTCATTTCAGCTATAATTCGCAATTCAATTTGAGAGTAATCCGCAGCAAATATTTTATAGTCTTTTCCTCTAGGAATAAATGCTTTTCTAATTTCTCTTCCCATTTCTGATCGAATAGGAATATTCTGTAAGTTTGGATTGTTAGAGCTCAGCCTTCCTGTTGCTGCTACCGTTTGAAGATAGGTCGTGTGGATCTTATTGGTAGTTGGATTTGCTAATTTCGGCAATGCATCGACATAGGTGGACTTTAATTTTTTCTGTTGTCTGTAATTAAGAATTTTACCTATTATTTCATGCTTATTTTTAAGTTTTGATAAAGTAGCTTCATCCGTTTTGAATTGACCGGTTTTAGTTTTTTTTGCCTTTTCATCAATTTGTAATACGTTGAATAAAATATCTCCCAATTGCTTTGGTGAATCAACATTAAATTCTGTTCCAGCATCTTGAATTATTCCTTCATGAAGTTCCGCTAAACTATTTGACAATTCAATAGAAAATTTGGATAAAGCGTCAGTGTCTAGCGTTATTCCTTCGTGCTCCATGCTCATTAAAACTGAGCTTACAGGCATTTCAATTTTGTGTAATAAGTTATTTATGTTATTTTCCTGAAACTGTTTTTCGAAAAGAGTTTTTAATTGAAAAGTAACATCGGCATCTTCACTAGCATATTCCGCAATTTCAGATGGCACAAGGTCTTTCATGCTTTTTTGCTTTTTCCCCTTAGGTCCAATTAACGCTTCTATTGAAACAGGCTTATAACCTAGGTATGATTCAGAAAGAAAATCCATACCATGCTTGAAGTCCGGTTGCAGCAGGTAATGAGCTATCATTGTGTCAAAGGTAGGGCCATAAATTTCCATTCCATATCGAAGCAAAATCGTTTCGTCAAATTTGAAATTATGTGCAATTTTTTCGATGGATTTACTTTGAAAAATTGGTTTAAATAAAGCCACTCTTTCAACGGCATCCTCCCATTTTGAAGGTATGGCAACATAAAATCCCTGACCTTTTTTATAAGAGAAAGCAATCCCCAGAAGCTCAGCAGTTTGCTTTTCAAGTCCACTTGTTTCTGTGTCAAAACAAATGGACTTTTGTTTCAGTAATTCTTGAATCAGCTTTTCAACTTCATTGTCGCTTTCAATAAATTTGTAGTTGTGTGGCGTGTTATCAATTGTTTTTAATTCAATGATATCGTCGGTCAAATTTAATTCAGTTGGTTTTGCGTTTTGGATGTTAGATGGAGTTTCAATCGGTTGTCCAAACAAATCCATTTGTCCATTTTTTGCTATGGCTGCTGTTGGCAGAGGTGGCGGAGCTATTTTTTTAATAACAATATCTTCTCCAGTTACTCTTTTCGCCAATTGCCTAAATTCCAGCTCTGTGAATAATGCTCGAATTTTATCTTTGTCTGCTTCTTCTCGAATAAATGATTTTTCATCAAATTCAACAGGAGCATTAAGTAAGATGGTTGCCAATTTTTTAGAAAGTAAACCTTGTTCAGCAAAATTAATCACATTTTCTTTCTGCTTTCCTTTAAGTTCATCTGAATGAGCGATCAATTCTTCAATACTACCATACTGAGCAACCAATTTTTTCGATGTTTTTTCACCAATACCCGGGATGCCTGGAATATTATCTGCGGCATCTCCCCAGAGTCCTAAGATATCGATTACTTGGAGTGGATCTGAGATTTCGAACTTTTCACAAACTTCCTCAATTCCCCAAATTTCTCTTGGTTTTCCCGATCTTCCGGGACGATACATAAAAATATTTTCAGAGACTAGCTGAGCAAAATCTTTGTCAGGGGTCATCATGTAGGTTACGAAGTCTTCTTTTTCGGCTTTTTTTGCTAAGGTTCCAATTACGTCATCTGCCTCAAAACCAGGAGCTTGAAGAGTGGGTATATTAAGAGCATCGCATAGCTGTTTTATATACGGAATAGCAATACGTATATCTTCTGGCATTTCTTCTCGGTGCGCTTTGTATTCTGTGTATTGTTCATTTCTGATGCTTCCTCCAGGCGCATCAAAAACCATTGCAATGTGCGTTGGGTTTTCTTTTTTGATGACGTCTAGGATGGTCATTGTAACACCAAAAACAGCAGAAGTATTCATTCCTTTTGAATTGATTCTTGGGGTTCGAATAAAAGCAAAGTGCGATCGATAAATTAATGCAAATGCATCCAATAGAAATAGTTTTTTCTTATCCGCCATGCTTATATTTTTTGATAAACTATATGTATCACAGTTTGCCCAACTGCTTTTAATGTTTCTTTATGGATTATATCCATATTGTCTTTTTGTGTGTGATGGAAATGTCCAAAATCAAAACTACCATAGCTTCCTTTGGGCGCATAATGAACTATATCCAATGTGGGTATTCCAGCTATTTGGTTAATGTAAGTATGATCATCTGTTATTGGAGGAGCTATTTTTTTTACAAAATAATTTCCGTAACCGAGCTTTTCAGCTTCTTTCCAAATTCTTTGAACATGCGCTCCTGCATATTTTTGTGAGAGCCCTTCTTTAGGAAATGTGGCGTCCTCAGCACCTACCATATCTAATAATATTCCATATCGTGGTTTGTAATTCTTGATAGGAGGGTTTTTGCTCCAATATTGTGATCCCAAGCACCAGGAATCACCCATGGTGTTTAAATCACTAATAACATCGTTTGTGCTCATGGCTCCATAATCTTCTGCATCAAAAAAGATTAAATCAACACCTGTTTTTGGATCTGATAAACTTATTTGTCTCGCTATTTCTAGCAAAACCCCAACGCCGCTGCCTCCATCATTTGCTCCAGGAATAGGTTTGGTTTTGTTTCCAGCACCACGATCTGAATATGGGCGAGTATCCCAATGTGTGCAGAGCATAATTCGATTAGTTGCTTCAGGATTATACTGCGCTATTATGTTTTCTATATTCAGCATATTTCCAGTCCAAGCTTTTACTCTTCCTGTTTGTATTGTAAGTTTAAACCCATATTCAGTTAATTTTTGTTTCATCCAAACCGCACAGCTGTCATGTTCGGGAGTATTTGGTATACGAAATCCAAAATCGAGTTGGCTTTGAATAAAATTATATGCAGAGTCAGCATTAAAATCTGGCGTAGAAATTTTTGAAGTTTTATCTAATGGTTTAGCGATATGCTTTTTAATGATCTCTTCGGGTCTTTTTGTTTCTTCACAACCAATTAATAAAACAATCGTAATAGAAGCAAGTAAAATTTTAAGTAGAGACATAAAGTTTGAAAAAAGGATTTGTTTCAAGTAGAGCCAAAGTTAAGAAACGTTCAAAAAAAACAATGAATTATTTTCTGTTAATGAGAAATACTCCCAAAATTAATACTCCGATTCCTGATAATTGAAGAATGGAGATATTCTCACCTAGAGTAAGGCCAAGTAATATTGCAACAATTGGTATAAAATAGGTTATGGATGATGCGAATATAGCCGTACTTATTTTAATCATGTTATTAAAAAGTAATACCGCCATTGCAGTTCCTATAAATGCAAGTATTCCAACAATTCCAATACCCTCAATAAAATTGGGTTGACTTACAACTCTGTCAAAGAAGTTTGTTGTGAATAAATAAACAATACAAAACGGTCCAATCGCTGCAAATGAAATTGAAGTAATTGCCATTGCATTTAAATCTGTTAACTTATACTTTATTACGTTTAAGCTTAGTGCATAGCAGAATGTTGCCAAAACAACGGTTAGAATAGGTATGGTATCATTTAATGAAAGGTTCGTGGAAAATAGTTTATGATAAACGATCATAAAAGCTCCCAAGATTCCTACTGTAAGACCTGCGATATGATTCCATTTTAATTTAAATTTAAAAACAATTGTTGCAATCAAAACAGTGAATATAGGAACTAATGAATTGAGCATTCCTGTTATTGAACTATCCAGTTTTGTTTCGGCATAAGCAAACAGGAATGCCGGTAGGCCGTTTCCAACAACTCCAGAAATAATTACGAACAAGATGTGTTTTTTCTTTAATTTCTTAAATGAGGTATATAACAAAGGAGTCAATGCGAGAAAGGCAAAACTAATGCGTAAAGCGCCCAAAAGTTCTGGGGGCATCCTTTCGTTCCCAGATGAATCTTCCAATCCTATTTTGATTAAAAAATAAGAACTTCCCCAAACAATAGAGAGAATGATCAAATACGCCCAAGCTTTTATTTTATTTGCCGACATGCTGCGAAAGTAAGCAGAGTTATTGAGTTTGCCTGCAATGTTTAATGATAAAGAACGTTAAATTATACTTTATCCTTTTTTGCCTAAATTTGTGTTATTATATTTGTTACGAAATCAAGTTTTATATGAAAATAAGTCTTTTAGCGTTACTGTTACTTTTGTTGGGATCTTGCGGAGAAGAGATTATAAATAATGATGAGATTTTAGCAAATACATCTTGCTCATTAATTGTTGAAGGAATGATGTGTGAAAAAGGTTGTAAAGCAACTATTCAGCAAAAGCTATCAACCACAAACGGAGTTGTTACTTGTGCAGTTGACTTTGAAGAAAAAACGGTTGTGATTGACTTTGATAATAACGTTGTTAGTTCAAAAGAATTAATCAAAGTTGTTGATGAAATTGCAAACGGAATATATAAGGCATCATTGTTAGAAGAGAGTGTTTTTATTCAAGAGGCTGGTCAAGGAATAACAGGAAATTCAACTAACATAGATGCTATTAGTGTTTCTGATTATAGTTTTAAGTTTCCTGATTTCTCTGGTATTTTTTCAAATCTTATTTAAGTTAAAGAACAAAATAATTTTTGGTATTACCTTTCTTTTTTTTTCAAAAAGTCATAATAAAAATAAGATACGTAAGTTTGCGTTAAGGAATGAACTTATACTCTAAAAAACAACGCTGGAAAATTGTGCTTCTATTTGCAGCATTTCTCATTGCATCCGGTACCATCTGGTACACGAGTTATATTGCTAGTAAAGTTCAAAAAGAGGAGAGGCAAAAAGTAAAATTGTGGAGTGAAACTATCCGTAAAAAGGCTGACTTGGTTAAGTTAACAAATCAATCGTTTTCTGCATTGGCAAATGAGGAACGTAAAAAAGTTGAGCTTTGGGTAATGGCTACAAAAGAATTGGAAAAAGACCTTTCTGATTATACTTTTGCTCTTAATATAATTCAAAGTAATACAACAATTCCTTTAATTTTAGTTGATGACAAAGGAGTCATTTCCTCTTCTTTAAACATTGAGCATGATCACCCAGATACATTGCAAAAGTATATACAAGAGTGGGCTATTGAGAATAATTTTATTGAAGTAAAAAAGCAAAAAATTTACTACAGAAATTCTGATAGCTTTTATGATCTGCAGGTTAAAAGAGACTCTTTAATTACTTCATTCAATAATGATTTAGTTGATAACGCCGCTCTGGTTCCAGTAATTTTTATTGACGCAAATTCTAGAGAATTGATTGCAACGAATATCGAGGATGTTGAATTAACTTCCACAGCACAAATTGAAAATCAAGTAGCTTTAATGCAAAACGAGAACCTTCCAATTCAAATAAATTTAGATGAAGAGAATACGGGTCGAATTTACTTTCAAGAGTCATTAACGCTAAAACAATTAAGGTACTTTCCTTACATAATGCTGTCTATAATAACGTTGTTTTTGTTTGTGGGGTATTTACTGTTTAGCACTTTTCGGCGGGCAGAGCAAAATCAAGTTTGGGTGGGTATGGCTAAAGAAACGGCTCATCAATTAGGGACACCACTTTCCTCGTTAATGGCTTGGTTGGAAATACTAAAGAGCCAAGGGGTTGAGGAAAATTCGATTGTTGAAATGAATAAAGATATCGTTCGTCTTGAAACGGTGTCAGATCGATTTTCTAAAATTGGTTCTGCATCAAAAAAGGAGGAGGCTAATGTTTACGATGTCATAAAAAAGAGTTTGGATTATTTAAAAGGTAGGGTTTCAAAAAAAGTAAATATATCTATTCAGTGCGCTGATAAAACAATTTCTCCTTTACTGAATATACCACTGTTTGAGTGGGTTATTGAGAACCTTACGAAAAACGCTGTAGATGCAATGGCTGGTGAAGGCGATATTATTTATACAATTTCTAAAGAAAACCAATCGATCATTATTGAGGTTTCGGATACGGGAAAGGGTATTCCTTCATCTAAGCTGAAAACTGTTTTTGAACCGGGATATACAACTAAGAAACGTGGCTGGGGTTTGGGTCTATCATTGGTTAAAAGAATTATTGAAGAGCATCATAACGGTAAAATTACGGTGAAATATTCTCAAATAGATAAAGGAACTACTTTTAGAATAGTTCTACCGTAGAAGATAAATAGTAGTTTTACATCATGAATCCATATTTATTTATCATAGCCGCTTCATCCGTAATTATTCTAAGCTTTGTATTTAATATAGTAGCTAAGAAGACAAATGTTCCGAGTGTACTATTGCTCATTTTATTGGGTGTAATTATCCAACTAACCCTATGGAAACCGGATGTAAGTGCTCCTGGTAATGGGGTTATGGTAGTCCTTGAAATTTTAGGTAATGTTGGGCTTATTTTTATTGTTCTGGAAGCTGCGTTGGATCTAAAGCTTAAAAGAGAAAAAATAGGTTTAATTGTCAGAAGTTTCTTTATGGCTTTAATTACCTTATTCGCTTCTGCTTTTGCAATAGCATGGTTATTTATTTTATTATGGGATGTCAGTTTGTTTAACTCACTTATTTATGCCGTTCCCTTATCCATTATGAGCAGTGCGATAATAATTCCAAGCGTAGGATCACTTGTTGCTCATAAAAAGGAGTTTATGATATACGAAAGTACATTTTCAGATATTTTGGGTATAATGTTTTTCTACTTTCTAAAGGATAACGGTCATGCAGAAGGGGTATCAGAGGTTGTTGGGAGTGTGTTATTTAATATTGGAATAACAGTCGTAATAGCCAGTGTCGCTAGTTATTTACTAGTAGGGTTGTTTCAGCAATTGAAAATGCATGCGAAGTATTTTTTAATGTTTTCAGTTTTATTGTTGCTCTATGCACTGGGGAAAAGAGCGCATTTGTCTTCTTTATTAATCATACTATTTTTTGGTCTTGTATTGAAT
>JAQWQH010000180.1 GCA_029244805.1 Flavobacteriales bacterium | reverse complement strand
AGGAGGATTTAATGCGTTGAACTTTTTTACAGAACAAACAAATGTTTGTATTAAGTTGTAGTAATATAGTAGATATTTCTCCGTTTTAAACGTAATCACCATTCAGATATTTGTGTTAATAACTTAAAAGAAACCGGAGAGTAGGCACATACAATCCTTATATTTTTGTACAGAATGATACGATTGATTATTATATTTTTTTGGCTGATTAGTTTTTCTAACCTGTTTGCTGGTCAGAACGTATACAATCCAGATTCTACATTTTATGATTCTTTATATACTTATGAAGAATTAGCAAAAATTGACTTCCCTGAAATTTGTCCGGAAATCACATTAGAAGAAGAATTGTATAACCCAACTTTTTTATTGGAAAGTGACTATTACGTGAATCGATACAAAGAAACCGATTTAATGTACAAAGTTATTGACAATTTTGGAAATGGTTTTGATAGTCTATATGGCACACGAAATATGAGAACAGTTCTTCACGGCGTCGCATATAGAGGAGGTGCAAACAACTATTATCACAAAACAGATAAGCGTAACAATCACAATCCTTTGCCCGATGATGGGATTACGAACCTGTGTAAAGAAGGTTTTTCTCATTCTGTTTACCTGTATAAGCAAAATTGGGAAAGTGCACCAGAATATGAAACATGTGATTGCGTTAATGAGTCGCAAAATGAAATGGAGTATTCTCAATATGATTATTACGATAAAGAGCATATTAAGGAAATGTTAGGGTTAATTTACAAAAGTGCTACAGATCCAAATACAGGTCCCGTATATTTGCACTGCTGGAATGGGTGGCATGCATCTGGTTTTATCTCTGCAGTAATTTTAAAACAGTTTTGTGGGTTTTCTGATTTAGACGCTACAGCTTATTGGGATTTAGGAACAGATGGTGCAAATACAAGTCCCCGATATAATTCGATTCGACAAAAAATAATGGATTTCGAACCTTATTCGGAATTCTTACTTGAAGATTCCCTAGGGAACAAAATCTGTGCACCTATGCCTAAGTTCATAGATAGCTCTCAGTTGCACATAAGTGTTGAGCACTTGGTAATCGTTCCGGAAGCAATTCCTTTGAATACAATTCTGATATTAACGCATGTCAATTTTGCTCCAGGAAAGACAATTTTTTCCGGAACAAACACAAACGAAGATTTGATAAATTTGGTTGCTGCGATGGAAAAGAGTCCTGAGTTAAAAATTCAAATAAGTGGGCACACTGACCGGTCTGGAAATGAGCAAACAAACAAGAAGCTTTCAAAAAGTCGAGCTAAGTTTGTTTACGATCATCTAATTGCAAAAGGAATCTCGTCAGATAGATTATCCTTCATAGGTTATGGTTCTGCCAAGCCGGCCTACTCTAATAGAACAAAAGATGGTAGAGCAGCAAATCGAAGAATCGAAGTAAAGATTCTCTCTAAAAAAGCAGAATCAATGGATAACCTTGTCGATGAAACTCCAGTAGTGCCAGAAGATTCCTTTGAAAATCACACTAATTCATCATTAATTCACTTTGAGACAAAAGAAATCGGCGAAGCTGTTATTTTGAAACACATATTGTTTGAGCCTAACATGATTCAATTAACTGAAAATTCTAAGTTTCAAGCAGATACCTTAGTCGATATCCTTAAACGGAATCCGGAATTATTTATAGAAGTTTTCGGATATACTGATAAATCTGGAATAGAAGATAAAAATATTGTTCTCTCCAAAAACAGGGCAAAAGCACTGCACGATTATCTGATTGAAAAAGGGGTTGATTCTAATAGGCTGTACTATTCCGGATGTGGTTCAGGTAATCCAATAGCATCTAATAAATATAGGTGGGGAAGAGATATCAACCGTCGAATTGAAGTTGTAATTATCAAAAAATGAAATATGGAAAACGACAGAATTAATTCACAAAAAGCACCGAAACCAATGGGGTTGTATCCGCATGCGAGAAAAGTGGGTAATTTGTTGTTTTTGTCTGGAGTAGGTCCGAGAGCGGCAGGATCTGGAAGTGAAGAAGCGAATATACCTGGTTTAAAGTTTGATAAAAATGGTAATTACGAGGCTTTCGACTTTGAAGCGCAGTGTCGATCAGTTTTTGAAAATGTAAAATTGATACTAGAAGAGTCTGGTTCCAGTTGGGAGAACTTAGTTGATGTAACTACTTTTCTTGTAGATATGAAAAGAGATTTTAAAACGTATAACAGGGTGTATGCTGAGTATTTTAAAGATAATCAACCGTGCAGAACTACTGTGGAGATTAATGCTTTGCCATCACCCATTGCAATTGAATTAAAATGTATTGCTACCATTGATTAATGGTCTGTATTTTCAGTTTAAAAAAACGAAACTTGAAAAGCACAGCAGTTCTTATTCTTTTCTGACAAAGTATGATACTTTGGGGCTAAAACAGGTTTTTCCGTAGTAGGAGAATTTGATAGTTCGGAAAATTTCAAATAATAAATTTGAATAGTTAAAGAGATTAATTATTTTTAGAGTAAACTCATCTAAAACTATTTATTATGTCTTTAAAAAAAATTATTTTTCCTCTTTTCGTTTTAATTTTTATAGGTTTATTTAGCTCATGTAAAAAATGTAAGGATTGCACTTGTCAGCAAACTATATCTCAAACAGGCATGCCTGATGTTAATCAGACCGTGCAATTAGAAAAAGTTTGTGATGAGGATTTGGAAGAAACTGAAGGAACGACAACTGTAACTCAAAATGTCGGTGGAATCAATCAAACCGTTACTCAGTCGTGTGAATGCAACTAACTAAGAATGCTGCTTATTCTATTTTACAGTAATGTATGTTTAAAAAAAGCCCGAAATAACGGGCTTTTTTTATTCAATGTTGTTTTTGTTTCCTATCTGGAAAATACCGATCCTCCTGCGCTAGAGACTACTTTCGGATTAACACATAAAACAGGTATTTGTGCATCGTTAGTGATGATTGATTGTTCATAACTACTTCCAAACATTCCCATTAATGAATTTTTTTGTAGATTCATTATAGAAATTAAATCAATGTCTAGATCTTGTGCTGTAGAAATCATGTTTTTAACAAAGTTCCCTTTTTCAGAAACATGAGTTGCGCTTTTAATTCCTTTTTCAGCAAGGTATTTTTTAGCCCAAGCGATATTTCCGTTTAGCTTATGCCTTAAAAATTCATCTGTTTCTTTTGGTGTAAATATGTGCACTTCAGAATCAAAATATGTAGCCATATCAGCAACAATTTCTAATTTCTGCTTGGTCTCATTATGCAGATCTAAAGGAATCATGATCTTATCATAACCTCCTACATGCATCATGTCATTTTGAACAATAACAAACGGTACAGAAGAATTGGTTACAACTTTAAGTGCATGACTTCCGGCAACTTTTTGCCATCCACTGGCCCCATGAGTTCCCATGATTATCATCGAAGCATTTATTTCAGCCGCAGAATCACCTATGTCATTGAATATGTTTCCAATACGAATCATCGTTTTTACAGAAACGCTTCCCTCCATTTCATTCGCAAGTTTTAGTTCTTCCGCTAATTTAGCTTTCGCAGGTTCTACATCTTCTTTTTTTTCTACTACATGAAGTAATATAACCTCTCCGTTGATTGTGTTTGCCAATTCTACAGCATGGTTAATTGCTGTGTGAGCCTCTTTAGTAAAGTCAGTTGGAACCAAAATTGATTTTAAACTCATTGTTAATCTTTTTAATTAAATACTCTAGATCTATATTGTAATATTAGTAAATCTTATTCACATTGCAAAAGTAAACTCTATTTCTCTATTTAGTAACTATTTCTGTTAGAATAATTAACAGAAATTACGGAGAGTTATTTTAATTCTTTTAAGGCTGTATA
This sequence comes from Flavobacteriales bacterium, assembly GCA_029244805.1. Taxonomy (GTDB): domain Bacteria; phylum Bacteroidota; class Bacteroidia; order Flavobacteriales_D; family Parvicellaceae; genus CALSMU01. Next base: position 3,705 of record JAQWQH010000180.1, on the reverse strand, counting down.
AACTTCGTATATAAGGTAGAGAAAGAACACTCCAAAAAAATTAAATATAATTTCATTCTTATTTAAACTTGAATTCTGTTTTATTACAAAAATAAATACAATTGAGAAGAGCATTTTAAAAACTGTAATCGCTAAAAACGTCATTCCCACTTTTTTAGGGTCAATTAATTTCACTTTGCGCATAGCTAGGTTTCCCACAAATAAAAAGAAGAATAAAAAAGCATGCGTTCCCAAGATGAAACCTAAGCTTTGTCCTTTAAGAAAGAAAAGGATAAGAGTCAAATGCAGTCCAAAAAGAACTAATGCAAATGAAAACAGAGGGATCAGTTTTTTCATAGCGCAAAATTAGTCTTCTTTGGTAATATTCAAAACTTCCTTAATGATTATATAAAGCCCAATTGCTACAGCAATTAATGAAAACAGAACAGTATAAATGGGTTTTTCATTTCCACTGTTTTCATCCAAATATTGACCCCCAAGAGCTCCACCAATAATTAATATTGCCATTTGTATTCCAGCAGATGAAAACCTGACGAATAAATTAGCTTTCTTCTTCTTCATCATTTAGTAGATTGTTCATCGTGTATGCAATCATAGTAGCCATAATTGGCAATACGATGGTGCAGATTGGAAAATTGTTTTGAAATTGCTTGTCACAAATATATCCGCCAAATATACCTGCGATAATTAAAAGAAACCCTCTTACTTTATTGTTTATGGGTAATTTAAACCTGATACCTTTGAGTTAAGCAGTTTTATCTTCTCTAACATTTTCAGAAGGAACATCTTCTGAAGATTTTGGCATGTCCTTTATTATGCCACCCATGTTGCAAGTGCCTCCAAACACAGCCCCCGGTTCAATTGATAATTTTGCGGTTACTATATCCCCTTGTAATTTGGCAGTACTTTTTAATGTTAGTAATTCACTTACTTTAATTGTTCCTTCCAGAACCCCTTCAACGTCCGCATTAGAACAAGTTATATTCCCTTCAATGTTTCCATCCGGTCCAATTACTAATCTTCCTTTGGTGGAAACGGTTCCTTTTACCTTTCCGTCAATTCGAATGTTCCCTTCCGAGATTATTTCTCCCTCAATAGAAGTTCCTGCTACAATTCGATTTAATTTGTCTGGTGAATTAACGTTTCCTGATGCCATTGTTTCTTTATTTCCTTTAAACATATTGTGTTCTTGTTAACGCGAAGATAGTGAATTTGAAATTAATGCTATTTTACCTGTGCAAAAAGTGTTGATTCCATTGTTTTAAAGATTCATATATTCAATTCCAATTATAGGTTGTGCTATATTAAACCGCATTCAATTCAATGTGGAATAGAATAGAAAAAGCAATTATTTAACGTAGTTTTTTTTGAAAAAAGCTAGATAATCGTCAACTGATTTTTCTATCATTAGAGAAGCATAATTCTTGTTGGTGATAACAAAATACGTATAGGAATTGTTAAGTGATTTCACTTGTTTTTTATTTACTTTAAAAGCCAAGTAATAATCGTCAGCAGCTTTTTTGTTTTTAAATTCTTTTACTAAAACAAGTTGCCTGTCTTGATCAATAAAAGTGCTTGTTGTTTTTAGTTTACTTTTTGAGAATGAAGTAGAATTAAAATTCGATAATTTCATTTTAGCATCTTTTGTTTTTCCGGATTCGTTAGGGATTACCATCACAAAAAAGTGCTTTAAACTTGGGTCGAAAATATAGGTTCCTTTCCCTTCCTTTGCTTTTTCAATAGAATTTGTTTTTCTTATTTTATCTAGCGCAGCTTTTGCATTAGCGTATACCTCATGTTCTTCGCAGTGATCTACGACGTCACTTAAGGCTTCTTCTAATATTCCTATGGTGTCTAGTCCAGAATTTTTTTCGCTAATCGCTTGTGCTTTTAAGAAATAGTAATTGCAACGAAATGCATTGGCTGAGTCTGTTTTTATTACGTTATTACAGGTAATGATTACATCAGTATATTCTTTCTGTGCATATTTTTGATAAGTAGCAGCATATCCAGCCTTATCTTTATCTTTGGCTAATTGCTCTGCCTGCTTGTAATTCGGGTTAAGAATTAACTTAGCATACTCACTATTTGGAAAGTCGTTCAGAATCGTGTTTCTGTGTTTTTTCTTTTGTTCTCCAATTTCCAATAGATATAATTGATAAAGTCCAGCAATGGCTTTTTGCTTGGGTAAAAACCCGTCAACTAAAACATTGAAAGTCTCTTTTGCTGCATTTTGATCATCCAATTTTACTCTATAGATTGTTCCTGCTTCATAAAGGGCATTCATCATTTTATTATCGGATGCTAGTAGTTTTTCATCATCGCCACAAGGAAGATTTTTCATGTAAAATTCAACGGTATATTCATCTTTGAGATCTCCATCTTCTCCATCTGAATTTTCCTCTCCGACCGAAGTGCTACTTTTATTTAATCTTCTCCAGTTGTCTTCTAGTTTTCTACTTCCCCAAACGGTTTTAAAATCATTAAACCCCTTTCCTCTTAGGTTATTGTCCCATACCCAAAACTTCCCTCCAGAAACACCTGTTATATTTCCTCCAAATGGAATTGGTGCCATTGAGTTGTTTTCTTCTTCAATTCTTGCGTCATCATCTTTCTTGTTCTGAATGAAGTCTTCAATTTTTGCAAGTAAATCTTTTTCAGAAAGAGCGCATAATTGCCTAATGCTGTCACTATTATTTACTATTTCCAGTTGGTTTACTAACTCTGTTAAGCTAATGTTTTGAAGCTCGATCAATGCAAATTCCTCATGTTCTTTTGGTAAAACATTCATGGTGCTGTCGTAGTATCGCTGCGCTTTTATGTAGTTTTTATCAGCATAATATAATTTACCTAACCGAAGAAAAGATTTACTTTTTTGATCATTGTTAGAGGTACTTTCAAGCACAGAAAGCTCCAAATATTCAATGCCTTTAGGACGATCTCCTTCTCTGAGAGTCATGTCAGCTAAGGCAAAATATATTTGACCTAAATATTCGGCATTTTTATCATCTTTCACCATTTTTAAAAGCTGCGCTTTTATTGATTTGTTGTTTCCTCCGCTATAAGCCAGCGCTTGTTTTATCTTGGCTTGAAAAGCCATTTCATATTTTGGATTTAACTTAACAACTTGTTCATAAAGACCAGATGCTTGCGGACTTCCTAATTTTTGCTGTACTTGAGCAAGGATAAAAATAAGACGTGTTTTAAATTGTCGTTTGGTTTCTAATTCAATTGCTGCTATTAGTTTTTCTGCCGCTTGAGGATATTTTTTTTGTCGTAAAAATAAATCTGCATATATGGGCGCAATTTCTTGATTAAAATTTTTCGGATATGGTGGCGGAGTTTTATCCTCTTTAATGGACTTACTTTTTTGTCTGGATTTAGAGCGAGATTTTGATTTTCCTTTTTCCTTTTTTTCTTCCTCTTTTTGCTCCGCAAGCATCTGCGCAAGCTCTTTTTCTCCTTCAATGAGCTTTTTTAAAATATCTTCAGCTTCTTCATAATCTTCAAGCTCGATATATGTTTTTGCTTGCCAAAGCATACTTATATATTTTATCGGCTCTTTAGAATATTGCTTTTCAATGTAAATAAACCTTTTTAAGGCTTTTTCAAAGTCTCTTTTGTAAAAATTGGATTGACCAATTACCAGCCAATTATTGTCAATCCATCTGCACCACTCTGTCTTTCGGAATTGCCCCTTTTTCA
>JAQWQH010000179.1 GCA_029244805.1 Flavobacteriales bacterium | reverse complement strand
TATTTCTGATAGGCAATTGGTCTGTTCCTGAACTCTGCAATATGAAAAAATTACCTAGAAGGTAAAGTTGGTCTATTACCTCCCATTCAAAACTAGTGTTTAATGTTAAAGAGGTAAGATTCACCTCTTCAAATACAAATTCGGTACTTCTATTTGTGGTTTGATAAGCTAACCCAGCATGTAGTTTCAGCTTTTTCTTCCATTTTAACAAATTGGATACGTTCAAAACAATATCAGACTTCAAATAATTAAATGATTTTAAAGCGGTAGTTCCTTGGCCTCTGACTTCCTGCAGGGAATAAAATTTCGCACTTCCTTCAATAACTTTAGAAGAATCGGTATAATTCATTCCAAAATAGAATCCTGTTCGATTGAAGGTTGATAGGCCATAAGGTAATACATTGTTTACTGCGGGGTTGTATTGCATTACTTTATCAGTTATTCCAACCGAATATAAAGTTGGGTCATTATAAATGTCGTACATAGATACTGGGCGGAGAATCTGATCATTTGTATAACGATTAAAGAAGTTGTTTTGTTGGTTGTAATCTATTCGTTTGGATTGTGCTCCAAAACTTCTAAAGTCAGCTCCATTATTCATATAACCTAAATCAAATCCTAAATTCGTCTTCTTGAAGTTGAAATATCCTCGGGCATGAATAAAATAATCGTCTAATTTGTTTTCTTGATTTAAGGCAAGTTCGCTTGAAGATATTCCTGACTCACCATCAATTCCATATTTATATTTGTTGTTTCCAAAAGTAATATCATAGGTTAATGTGCTTACGTTATTGCTATAAACATTACTATCAATTGCAGTTCCTGCGACATCAAAAACACTGACATGGTTTAAGCCAATCATAGCATTTTTACTTTGGGTTATCACCATATTTCCACCTCCGTAAAGTCGATCCATTATTGTTGAAAAATTACTAGGATTTAAACGTGCTATAAATCCATTAAATTCTATCTCGTCAATCAACTTTGGGAATTGTATGGCAAAATTTGCAGAAGCTCCTTGCTGACGCCAGGTATTTTCTTTGTAAAAACTCTCATAATTAAAAACACTTTCTTTAATTGCCATACTTCCATGTGAAGATGTTAAAATATCGGTGTTATGATTATAAAAAGTATAGGGCGTTAATTTATAATCAATATTTCCGATATGATAACGAACAACATTTCCCGCCACTCCTCTAACATATAGTTGACGAACATCAAATGCTACTCCAGAGCCCCAGAAACCTCCATATTCATTTCGAATTCTAAACATTCCGAGAATCTCCGTGTGTTTATTGGTGCGAATCTTCACTCCTAAATCGATTAAAGCATATCCTCCACTTGATTTAGGAGGATTTATAGAGTCTCCAGCATCCGTAGAAAAATCAGAAACTGAAATTAAGGAGCGCGCACCTCCAATAAACTGGACTTTTTTCTGCTGTTGTCCGATTGAGGGAAAACTCAGTGTAATAATTACTATTAGTAGAATACATCTCATGGTTAAAAGAATATTTTTAATTCAACGGTGGTTTCTGTTCCCTTATAATGATCGAATTCAAAATTTCGATCCTCGTATTTCATCCATCTTTGTCTTACATACAATCCGGTGCCTTTGGATAGTTGAAAATCAAATCCGCAGGCATAGCTCATACCTTCCTGATTTTTGGGTTTATTTGAGTTAATATCCAACTCCGTGTTTACTCCACCATAAATACGATCGTAGCCCAGGTAGTTGCAAAAAACTACTTTTGGGGATAGTTCATAATAAAATTCTAATTGATGATTGTAACTTCTTAAATAGGATTGAGAGGAGAATTTCGGAATGGAAGAAAAATTATCTTGTATTGTGTGATATCCTCCAAGATAGAATAAAATAAATTTTCGGTTTAGTATTTTAGTAAATGTTTTATAACTTACTTCGATAGAATTAAATCCCTTAGCTGTTATAGAATCTGTAATTTCCATCGTTTCATAAACACCCCTGTATACTTTATTAATGTTGTTATATGGACCAACGTTTGTCGGAAAACCCCATCGCCAAAAACGCGATAATGCTAAATTATTGGCTGGGTGTCCATATGTTATTTGATCAGATAGTGCTTCCATTTCATTGGCCATACTATATCCAAGCGTTAATTTTTGACGTTTAAATTTTAAATCAGCATTTAAAATTAATCCGCGTCGGTTGTTGGTGATTTGACCAATAGTTGTTAATGAGCTTGCAAAAGGAATTAGCAAAGGATTTTGACCTCCTGCACTTACTGCGGTGTTGGATTGTGAATATTCTTGCACAGAAGAATTCCAGAACACGCCATTGTTATTGATTACATTAGGACTGATTTGAAAGTAGCGAATCTCAATTGGAAAAAAAGTGATGTCTTTTGAAAAATTCACTTTTATATCTAAGGCTTCACCCCATTTTCCTGCAGCAGATGGTGAAAAATAATTTCCTGAGCCAACTTCCCCAGATACTGTTATTTTGTCATCTAGATTAAATTGAAATTCTGAAGTAACCAAGTTAAATCCAATTAATTCAAGGGAAAGGCTATCAGAGTAGGTGTGACTTCGAATTCCATTTACACTTACAAAACTTTTTCCAATATCTTTACGAATACGACCAGCAGTAAGCGAATTGGGAGTTGGAACAGCTCCTCCGTTCAATTGAGATTTCCCGTACATAAAGGCGAATGAAAAATCTTTCGGCAGTTCTTTTCCTTCAAAAATGAACCCGTGAAAGGCTTGCTGTCCCCAGCGAACATCTTGACTCAAGGATCCGTTACTGTAAAAAGTATCATATCGTTCAAAAACATTTCGAGTATTCGGATCCCATGGATTTCTTTCAAAAAGACTAAACCTATTGTATCCTGTATTAGTAGCAAATGTAAATGGACTCATTTTGTACCAGTTAATTCCACCTGTTTTAATGCCAAATGTTCCGAATTTTGTAGAATGTGTTCCGGCAAGGTTTACCCCTAATAATAAGCCTTTTACATAATCATTTTCAGATCCTGTAAGCGGTGTCCAGATATATAGATCAGAAGAAAATGAGGTATTTTTAGAAGGTATAACCGTTATTGTTGTACTAAGTTGTGGCAGATTACTATCGTCTCCAAGAAATAAGCGGTTTTTTAATTCACCCATTTCAGGGTATTGCATATCCATTACTGAATAGTTAGCGCTAAATCTATAATACCCAGAAACGTTAATGTTGCTCAATCCTTTTTGGTAAACCTTTGGCTGCAAACCTCCAGAGTTAGGTTTGAACATGGCAGAATCTTGTTTTGACTGTCCAAAAGCTTGCACAAAAATCATTAGTAAGGAAATTAACAAACTATATAGCTTCTTATTCATATTCTTCCAATTCTTGTGTTTTTAAACGAATTCTACTTGATTTAATATCTAAACTGCTCTGCACATAAAAAGGAATGTTCATATAAGCTGTTTTTTCTCCATCGTCTACAAAAACAAATAAACGGTAACGTCCTTCATTTATTGGAGATGTCATTATAATAGTTGATGTTTTTGCGCCTTTTATTTTTCCTGTTATCATAGGGGGCTTGTTCTCAGCATCTCCTCCTGTCTTTAGATCAGAGCTTTCCGGATAAAGTTCCCAATTGTAATTTAGTTTATCTTCATTCGTATCGGAAGCGAAAAGTTTAACTATACTTTTCTCCCTAGCATTTGATATGCTATTTAAAAATAGCTTATTTCCATTAAATAATACTGAGTCGATTCGAGGAGATCTGTTTTCTGGATAACTTCCTGACCAACAATATTGCAATTCATCGATAGCCTCTGTTGGCATTCCTTTATCTGTAAATAATCCATACCATGTGGAAGTGTATTCTTGTTTTTGTCCCCACAAAAAAGCAAAAGAGCCTATGCACTGATCTCTTTGTGAATTGATAGCGTCATTGAAACGGGATAGGTACGATTCTGCTTTTTCAGTGCTTGTTTGCTCAACCGAAGAACTCCATCTGGTTTTAGCACATTCCCAATGCCCGGTTGGCCCCCATTCTGTAATCATATAAGGTTTTTCAAAGCCGCCTTTTTTTAATACAGTCTTTACATTTGAAACATCTGCATATGTATTAATGCCATAAATATCAATTTCTGGTAATTGTTCCATTACGAACTTCAACTTATCCGCACTTGTTCCAGCAGTAACGGTAGAAGTAGGGTGATTTAAATCCTCTTCATGAATCATTTTAGCAATATCATTCACAGCGGCCCATACTTTGGTATTCGTGTAGTTTAATTCATATTCATTACCTATTCCCCAAACTAATAAGGAAGGATGATTTTTATACTTGTTGACCTCTTTTCTGAAATTATCCAGTTGAGCTTTCACTTTGATCTTATTGTCATAATCAAAACCATGTCTTTCATGCTGAACCCATAGACCTAGCATAACTTTAAGTCCTCTTTTTTGCGCTTCATCTAATATGTATTGGGCGTTTTCTGTGCCCCAAGTTCTTATTGTGTTTCCTCCTGCAGCTTTAAGAATATCAAGGTAATCATCACCTCCAGCTCCATTAATGTAATAGGGCTGTCCATCAACTAAAAGTGACCACTTACCTTCTTTTTTTAATACTTCCACCTTTTGCACTTGTGAAAAAATCAATTGACATGGCCATGATATCATTATAAATAAAATCAAAAAAGTATGTATTCTTAAGGAACTCAATTTCATTTAGTATTTAGTAAAAACAAAGTTATGGTATTAATTACAATAATAACGATTATTTAGTTTTCAACCAAGGAATTTAACTAAATGAATTTTAATACTTCAACGATATCTGGAATAGTTTTACTGTGTTCTGCTTTTCTAACGGTATAAATAGTAAATCACTTCTTTTGGTTTTTTAATAACTATAGAGTATATCTATCCATAAATAAATTATAGTATTTTGTACAATAACAAAAATATTGTTACTTTACGAAAATTATTTTGTTGTAAATAAATTTGTTTTAAACTAATAATAACTCCAGTACATCCTTTATTGATCCAACTATGAATAGTCAGTTTGAAGTTTTAGATTATGCCGTTTTTATAGCATATGCAGTATTAATTTTATTTATTGGAACTTGGGTTTCACGAAATAAGAAAGGCCAACAAAAAAGTGCTGAAGATTATTTCTTGGCAAGTAAATCTCTACCCTGGTGGGCGATTGGAGCTTCGTTAATTGCTGCAAATATTTCTGCAGAACAATTTATTGGTATGTCTGGCTCGGGTTATAAGGTGGGCTTGGCAATTGCTTCATATGAATGGATGGCAGCAATAACTTTAATTGTTGTGGGCAAATATTTCTTACCAATTTTTATAGAAAAGGGTATTTATACTATTCCAGAATTTGTTGAAAAACGTTACTCTAAGGAACTAAAAACAATCTTAGCTGTGTTTTGGATATCTCTTTATGTTTTTGTAAATATTGCTTCAGTACTTTACTTAGGGTCTTTAGCTCTAGAAACAATCTTAGGTATTCCGATGATTTACGGTGTGATGGGGTTGTCATTGTTTGCCGCCTCCTATTCTCTTTATGGAGGTCTTTCTGCCGTGGCTTGGACAGATGTGATTCAAGTCATATTTTTGATATTGGGGGGTCTAGTGACAACTTATTTGGCATTAGATACCGTTTCTGGTGGAGATGGTTTTTTTGCAGGCCTTTCCACAATATATAATGAAGCTCCAGAGCGCTTTGCAATGATTTTGGATAAAGAAAATCCTGAATATAGTAATCTGCCAGGTATTGCTGTCCTCGTTGGGGGGATGTGGGTAGCCAATCTCTATTATTGGGGATTCAATCAATATATTATTCAAAGAACCCTTGCGGCTAAATCTTTGAAAGAAGCGCAGAAAGGGATTTTATTAGCCGCTTTTCTTAAATTAATTATCCCTTTAGTGGTCGTTATACCAGGAATCGCAGCATTTGTTATGACGTCAGATGTTGACATTATGTCTGGACTAGGTTATGTAGGGGGGCAAAGTATACCGACTTCGGAGCATCCAGATAATGCATATCCTTGGCTTCTTCAGTTTTTGCCGGTAGGGTTAAAGGGCTTGGCTTTTGCAGCACTTTCTGCTGCAATTGTATCATCCCTTGCTTCAATGTTAAATTCTACCTCTACTATTTTTACGATGGATATTTACAAGCCTTATATTAATAAAAATGCAGGTGATCGGGAACTTGTTCGTATGGGAAGAATCAGTGCAACGTTGGCATTAGTTATAGGAGCGATTATGGCTCCGTTGTTGGGGGGTATTGATCAGGCATTTCAATTTATTCAGGAGTATACGGGGGTTGTGAGTCCAGGTATTTTAGCAGTATTTATGTTAGGGCTGTTTTGGAAAAAGTCAACCAATAAGGCAGCGATAATAGGTGTAATTACATCTATTCCGGTTGCAATGTACTTCAAGATAGGTCCAAAAAACTGGATAGATAGTTCATTTTTTGTTGATCTTCCATTTCTGCATCAAATGGGGTATACTGTTCTAATAACGATGGCCATAATAGCGGTTGTTAGTTTTATTCAAAATAGGGGAGAAGTGGATGAAAAAGGGATACAAATAAATACGGCTACCTTTAAAACATCTCCAATATTTAATGCTGGTTCATTTGCTGTAATATTAATCTTGGTAGCTCTTTACGCTTTCTTTTGGAACTAAAATAATAATGAGAAGTCATGTTTCAAAACGGTTATCTAGCCAATGTCTATTTCTTTAATTTTCGTGTCGATATAGTATCAAAGATAGTGATATGGTGCCGACATCAATTTCATCTAGTTGATAAAATTAGGTTTAGTTTATTAGCCCCTTAAAGAGGAGATTGGCACTTGCGGGGTTTGTTGCTAAGGGTACGTCATGAACATCACAAATTCTCATAAGCATTGAGATATCGGGTTCGTGCGGATGTTTGTCTAGTGGATCTCTGAAGAAAATAACAATATCACATTTCCCCTCGGCAACGCGCGCAGCTATTTGGGCGTCCCCTCCGATTGGTCCGGATAATAATTTAGTCACTTTAAAACCTGCTTTTTCTACCTTTGAACCTGTCGTTCCTGTTGATATAAGTGTTACTTCATTGTTGTGAAGGGTTTCTGCTTGTTCATTTAAAAACTGAACCATCTCAGCTTTCTTTCCGTCATGCGCAATTATTGCAATTTCCATATAGTTATTGTATTAAGTACAATTACAAAGATACACTTTTATTGATTAAGACCTTTTTTAATAATTGTAAACAATATTATTTGAGTGATTAAATAGTATATATTAATTTTACTCCAAGAAAAGAACTAGATAAATTCGAGGTGGGTGCTGGGTCTTTCAGATCCTCTAAAAAATTTTAACTGCCACCTTCCGTGGTCACTAAAGCGGAGAATTGGTTAAAATCAACCGGTTCTCCGCTTTTTATTTTCTCCAAATGTATTGTCAATAAGGTGTATTAACGCTCAATAACCCTATCATTACTTTGGGAAACTCAACATTAATCTCTAGCAGTGAATCAGGGGTTTTACCTGAAGCTAAAACCCTTGTTTTTAAATGCTTATAAGTCTCAGGGCTGTATATGTAAATTGACTTTCAGTTTCGTTGGGTAAGTCAATGTCTGCATTCGGAAATTGTCGTTTGTCAAGATTGATATAAGGTCATACTTTTGCATTAGAACGAAACTGAGGTGTTATGGGAAAATTATTGACGATTGAAGATGATGTTCTGTTACGTGAAACGTTAACGGAAATATTAGAAGTTTACGGACATACTGTTATTCAGGCAGGAGATGGTGAGGAAGGCGTGGAATTGTTCACTAAAACAGCTCCCGACTTGGTGCTTTGCGATGTAAATATGCCTAAAATGGATGGTTTCGCGGTGTTAGAAAAGTTAAAGAATCTTGTGGGTGCGTCCAAATTTCCCCCATTTATATTCTTATCGGCTAAAACCGAACAAAAAAACGTTCAACTTGCTTTAGATTTAGGTGCTGTAGATTTTGTTTCAAAACCATATTCTGCACCAGAATTATTGAGGCTTATTGAGCTAAGGTTAAATGACTAAGGTTAGAGCTATTTAACGCATTAAAAAAAACTGAAATCATCTCGGGTAATCGAAATAAATCTGTATTTAAGCGCACAGGATGATTTAGAAAGAAGGAATTTGTATTAGAAAGATATTTGGAGAAGAATTGATGGAGGTGTTATAGAGGGGAAGTGGAAGCGTTTGTGTAGGATTAGATTAATTACATTTTAATAAATTGTTTTATGAACAAGGCAGAAAATTTTTATACATCCTTAAAAGAAGCTACTGAGCACCAAACTAGATGCTCTAAAGCTTGGTTAGTATCAAATGATGTAATATTTGTAGAGTGTAAAGAGCGTGCTGAAATTCAGTTAGAAGATGCAAAAGAAGATATGCAACTTTCCGAAAAATTGGTAGCGGAGGTTAATTACTTTGCAACAATCATTGATACTGCTAATATTAAGAGTATCTCAAAAGAAGCGAGGGACTGGTATTCTCAATCCCAGAATGACAACCCGCGCAATGTAAGCGTGGCATTTATCGTAAATTCATTTTATACCAGAATCATTGCTAATTTCTTTCTTGGATTTAAGAATTCAAGAACGGAAATGAAAATTTTTAACGAAAAAGATGTCGCTATTGAATGGCTATATGAACAATTAGATTTTAATGCAAGCTTTGGTGGATAATCGCTTTGATCAAATACAAGAGTTTATAACTCAATTAGCTTTAGGTAATTTCCAACATAAAGTTACTCCTTCGGAGTCGTTGGATGAATTAGATGCCTTAATTGTGGGCATCAATATGCTGGGTGAGGAACTCAAGATTTCTCAAGAAAAACATGTTGCTTTGTTTGAGCATGCGGGCGATGCGATTTTAATTTACTGTGCTGCTTCAGATAAGTTTGTTGATTCGAATGAAGCAGCAACAGCGCTGCTTGGTTTTTCTGCGAAAGATCTCCGCCTGCTAACTATAGAAGAGCTATTTCCAAAAGAGGAAAAGAAAAGCATAGAAAGTAAAGTTACCTATTTGAAAAGTATTGTTCAAACAAATTTCTATACGCAAGTCGAAACCAAAGCGGGAAAATTAAAGGACGTTTCTTTTTTATCAAAACTATTGCCTTATGGCGACGATCAATTTTTTCAGATATCTCTAAGAGATATAACCAAGTCAAAGCAGATTTCAAACCGTTTAGTTAAACAAAATGCAGAATTAAATCAAGCTCAAAAAGAAATTAGTGAATTATCCAAATTTCCTTCAGAGAATCCAAATCCTATTTTAAGGTTGAATGAAAAATTTGAAATCCTCTACAATAATTCGGCGAGTTCGCTTAATTTTCTCTCAGATTTTAAGATAAAAGGAAATATTTTAAACGATCGAGTTTTAAAAGATCAGCTCAAGCAAGTAAAAGCAAATAGGAGTCCCAAAACGATTATTGAGACTAGGAATAAAAGGAATTATTCGCTAACCTTGGTATATGTTCATGAATTTAATTATATAAATATTTATGCTGCAGACATTACCGCATTCATCAATCAAGTAAATGAAAAAGAAAAAAGTCTTACCGGATTAAAGGATGAAATAGAAAACCAAAAAGAGTTTTATGAACAGATACTGAATAACATACCTTCTGATATTGCAGTATTTGATAAGAACCACCGATATCTATTTATAAACCCGCAAGGAATTCAAGATAATACAACCCGAGAGTTTATGATTGGGAAGGATGATTTTGATTATGTTAATTTTAAGGGGGTTTCAGATGAAAAAGCGGTTTTACGGCGTAAGTTGTTCAAGGAAATACTAAGAAATAAACATCCTGAAACTTGGTTAGATGAGTTTATTGATAAAAACGGAACCCGAAAAATAGTGCAAAGAAGTTTGGGGCCTATTTTCGACGAGAAGGGGCAACTTCGTTTCGTAATTGGTTACGGCACCGATATTACTAAACGCGTTCTAGCGGAAGAGGAAAATATTAAATTGTCTTTCGTTGCCAAAAACACCAATAACGGTGTTCTCATGTTAAATCAAAATAGAGAAATCACCTGGGCCAATACTGCTTTTTTAGAGCGTTCTGGTTATTCCTTGAGTGAGTTAATTCATGAAAATGCTGCTGATTATTTGTTGGGCGAAACAAATGTTTCTTTTCTGAATGAAGTGAATGAAGCCATGGATAACCAGAAAAAAGTTTCTGTAGAGTTACTGCGAAAATCCAAGACTGGAAAAGAGTATTGGGTAGATTTAAACGTTCAGCCTTTATTCGATAATGCGAATAACCTTACGGGGTTTATGTTTGTTGAATTTGATATTACAGATAGAATTATCAACAAGCAAACAATCGAGAATATTAATCTAATCCTAGAAGACCGGGTTCAAGAAAAAACACAGAAACTAAGGGCAAACGAACTAAAATTGGAAAATTCGTTAAACAAAGAAAAAGAACGAACGATAGCTTTGAAAATTAGTGAAAAGAAGTTAAAAAAATCAATAATTAAAGAAAAAGAGTTAGGTAAATTAAAAGCAAGTTTTGTTACCGTTGCATCCCATCAATTTAGAACACCCCTAGCGGTTATTCAGTCTAATGCTCAGTTACTTGAGATGTTTAACAAAATGGATGTAAAACAAGCGCCCGAAAAGTATGCAAAAGTAACCGGCCGTATTACTTCAGCAATTGCTAATATGACTACTTTAATGGATGATGTGCTTACGCTGGGTAAACTAACTTCTGGAAAAGTTCCTTATAGTCCTGAAGACATAGATTTGGTGGATTTTTGCACGCAAATGGTCGAAGACTTTAATACTGTTCAATTGGATGGAAGAAGTATTGGTTTTGCTACAGCCGGAGAAGCCTATGTGGTGGCTTTAGATGCTAAATTACTAAACCATTCGTTGTCTAATTTAATTAGTAATGCTTTTAAATACTCGATAGGAAAAGAAAATCCTGAATTGCGTATAGATTTTAAACCAACAGAACTGGTATTATCAGTAAGAGATTATGGTTTAGGCATTCCTGAGGAGGAGCATTTACATCTATTTGAGCCCTTCTTTCGTGCAGGTAATGTTACAAACATTCAAGGAACAGGACTGGGCTTGAGCATTGCAAAAGAATACGTTGAAGTTAACAAGGGTTCCATTTCCGCTAAATCAGTATTAGGAGAAGGGAGTTGTTTTGAAATAAAATTTAAAAAAGATAAATTATGAAAGGAATTGTATTTACGGAATTTTTAGAGTTAGTTGAAAACGAATTTGGCTTAGAAGTAGTTCAACAGATAATTGATGAATGTGAACTTGACACGGAAGGCGTTTATACCTCTGTAGGTACATATAGCCATAAAGATATGTTTAAGATGGTTGGAAAATTATCTGAAATAAAAGGGATCCCGGTCCCAGCATTGTTAACAGTTTTTGGCGAATATTTCTTCACTACGTTAAAAGACAAATACCCCGTATTTGTGGAAAAGCCCAATTTGTTTAGTTTTTTAAACTCCATAGACCAATATATACATCCAGAGGTTTTAAAGCTATACCCGGAGGCAGAGCTACCTAGATTCGATGCCGAAATAAAAAGTGACAACGAGATGATATTGAATTACATGTCATCAAGAAAAATGTCTGATTTGGCGATTGGTTTGATAAAAGGGGCCGCTAATCATTTTAAGGAGAATGTTGATGTGGTAAAAATAGGTGAAGAAGATGATGGACAAAAAGTGCTATTAAAAGTCAATAAAATTTGAATTCGATATGAATCTGGAATTACTTGATAACGCCCGTAAAAGGGAAATAAAAGCCCGTAAAGCGGCAGAGCAGCTGCTAGAGTCAAAGAGTAGAGAGTTATATGTTGCAATGAATGATGTGGCTCTAGCTAATAAAGAATTGGAAGCCTCATTAGTACGCGAAAAAGAGTTAGGTAAATTAAAATCAAGTTTTATTGCCGTTGCATCACATCAATTTAGAACACCATTAGCGGTTATTCAGTCTAATGCTGAGTTACTTGAAATGT
>JAQWQH010000176.1 GCA_029244805.1 Flavobacteriales bacterium | reverse complement strand
CCAGCATTTTCCCCATAAAGAAAAATATGATCATATTCATTAGCAAATGCATGAACCCTCCGTGCATAAACATATAGGTAAATATTGTCCAAGGCCTTGTAATAAATAAGGCAGGGTCAGTGGAAAAAGAGAACCATCGTGTAGGGATAAATAGGCTTCCATTGATGTAGGTAATAAATAAATCATCCCACTTCATTAAAGCGGCAATAGTTGCTAGTAAATTGAAAAACACAAAGACAGCAACATTGATGAATATCAATTTGATAAACATTCCGCCGGATTTGAACTGATATTTTAAGTTATCTAGAAGGTTAGCCATTAGTAGAATTGATTTTTTTGCCTTTGCCAAATTATTACCATTATTATGCCAACAAGTGCGCCTCCTAAATGTGCAAAATGGGCTACATTATCATTTGGATTATTTGAAATACCTGAAAATAATTCGATAGCAGCGTAACCCATTACAAAGTACTTGGCTTTTATTGGAACAGGTATAAACATTAAGTAAAGTTCTGTATTTGGGAATAAGTAGCCATAGGCAGCAAGCAGGCCAAATACAGCTCCAGAAGCACCAATCATTGGAGTATTGTACAAAAGAAATAAGTTTAAATTTAGTTGTCCCATTATCGGGTCCACATAGTTTTTAGAATTCCTCAAATATTCAAATCCTTCCGTTAATATCTGGTTTAACTCAGCAGGAGACAAACTACTCTCCAAGTTTTGAATTCTTAAGTAGCCAACAAGAAGATGAAGAAAAGCAGCTCCTAATGCTGTTGCCAAATAATAGGTTAGAAATTTTTTGGGGCCCCAAACTCGCTCTAATTGTGTTCCAAACATAATCAAAGCAAACATATTGAAGAAAATATGCATTAAACCGTGCGTGCTATGCATGAAAAAGTGCGTAGCCAATTGCCAAGGTTTGAATTCCTCTGAAACGACTGGATATAGTTCAAGGTTTTTCATTATGCCAGGCAATGCAAATTGGGCAACAAAGAACAATAGATTAAGAATTAATAAATTCTTAACTACAGGAGACATATTTCTAAAAAGATTCTGTAACATTATTTTTTATCAAATCGCTGGTCTAACTCTTCTTCGTTTATTTTTATTATAATGGGTTTCCCGCTAGGAGAATGATACGGAGTTTCACAAGCAAATAGTTGGTCAACTATTGCATTCATTTCCTCAGCGGACAATTTACGCCCATTTTTAATGGATGAACTTTTGGCAAGTGACATTGCTAATTTATTTCTGTTATTAACAGAAATTTCATTGGCGTTGTTTTTTATTTGCTCTATAAATTCTTCAATTATTTTTTCACAACTTGTTTCTTCCACTCCAATTGGTAGCCCATTGATAGCAAGCGTGTTTTTGCCAAATACTTCAATGTCGAATCCGATGTGCTTTATTTCGCTGAGCACCTCAAGTATTAATTCAAAGTCACTGTTCTTTAATTCAATTGTTTTTGGAAACATCAGTTTTTGTGTCTCAGCAGTATTTCTGTTTAGTTCAAAAATAAATTGCTCAAACAATATTTGCTGATGCGCTCTTTGTTGATTGATAATTAATAAACCAGAACCAGTTTGCGTTAATATAAATTTTCGATGCAATTGATAGGTTTTCACCTCAGTTTCAGCTTCTACTAGTCCTGACCAATTTTGTTCCAAACCTGCGTTTTCTGCGATATTGTCAGAACTTTTAACATGCTGCGAATTATTTTGATAAAGAAAATCCAAATTAGCACTTAATTGTTGCTGTGAAATGTTCTTTTTCGTAAAAGAATTTACGGGACTTCCTTTGTCAATTTCAAATGGATTGAAACCCGGGTTTACTTTTATTACCGGTTCCGCTATTGTTTGCCCTTGTTTAAGTGGAGGAATATTAAAGGATGTTTCTTGTGTGAAATCTAATGAAGGTGAAATATTGTATTTTCCAATTGAATTTTTAACAGCTGAATTGATAATTGCGTAAATCGATTTTTCATCTTCAAACTTAACCTCAGTTTTTGTAGGATGAATGTTTATGTCAATGGTGTTCGGTTCTACTTCAAGGTAAATGAAGTAGGAAGGGAATTGGTCTTTTGCAATGATTTCTCTATATGCAGAAGTAACAGAATGATTTAGATATGTGCTTTTAATAAATCGGTTATTAACAAAGAAAAATTGCTCACCTCTTGTTCTTTTGGAGAACTCAGGCTTTACGATGTATCCTGTTATATTAAGAATATTCGTGCACTCTTCTATTGGGACTAATCTATCGTTATATTTTTTTCCCAAAACATTAACAACACGCTGGCGAAGACCACTTGAAGGAAGATTAAAAACCTCATTTCCATTATGGTTCATTGTAAAGTGAATATCGGGGTGAGTCAAAGCTACACGCTCAAATTCATCAATAATATGGCGCGTTTCAACACCATTAGATTTTAAAAAGTTTCTTCTTGCTGGAACATTGTAGAATAGATTTTTAATAGAGATACTAGTTCCATTGTTGCAGCTAACGGGTTCTTGAGAAACGATTTCACTTCCTTCAATAAGAATGTGAGATCCAAGATCTAGATCGACTATTTTTGTCTTCAATTCTACGTGCGCAATTGCAGCCATTGATGCTAGGGCTTCTCCCCTAAATCCTTTTGTCTTAATAGCAAAAAGGTCATCGGCATTTTTTATTTTGGAAGTTGCGTGCCTTTCGAAGCTCATTCGAGCGTCTGTTTCAGTCATCCCGCAACCGTTGTCAACAACTTGGATAAGTGTTTTTCCTGCATCCTTTATGATTAGATCAATTTTTGTGCTTCCAGCATCGACAGCATTTTCCAATAATTCCTTTACAGCAGAGGCAGGCCTTTGAACAACTTCTCCAGCAGCAATTTGAT
This sequence comes from Flavobacteriales bacterium, assembly GCA_029244805.1. Lineage (GTDB taxonomy): Bacteria > Bacteroidota > Bacteroidia > Flavobacteriales_D > Parvicellaceae > CALSMU01. The sequence goes on along the minus strand of JAQWQH010000176.1, from coordinate 4,775 downwards.
TGGCAACATGATCGGGTAATAATTGAATGATATCTGACATTGATTGTACCTCCAATGGTTATTTGGTAAGAGCTGCTATCATACCATCTAGATTATTGAATATGAAGTAAAAGCCGATTAAAAGAATACCAAGAATCACCAGTAATCGCAAATTTGCGAAAACAGTTGCATTACTTCTGTATGCTGAAACCCCTTTATCTTTCATATTCGCTCTAAAATATATTTCTCTCTTTTTACTAATGTCATTTTGTGAAATTCCCAATTCATTAGCAATATTTTTTTTCCTTTTTTCAAAACGTTCTTTATCCTCGTCAAAAACACGAGGAGTAAACTCAAAGCGCCTGTGCTTAGGAAGTTTGATCATGCTGAATTTGGAAAAAGGTGATTTCATAATGTACAAAGATAATGGTTATTTCCGGTTTTTATTGTTATAAAATTACAACAAATACTGTTCCTTATTATAATTAAATTCTGATGTGATGTGACCCGTGCCTAAAAAACCTTGAAAGTATTGGCGACTTAATAATAATGAATAATTTTCATTGGCATAATTGTATAAGACGCTTTGGTTGATGCAACTGATGCATTAAACTCCTGTAGATTTCGAAATATATTGCCAAGTGTGGTTTTATTTCGGCTAACTATAGAAAAGTAACCTATAAAAAAGGGTAGGGCAATATTAAGTTAATCAGCAAAACCAAAATACGTAAGCTCGCAATAACTACCCCATCTTTGAATTTCAATTTCATGAACACCTCCATTGCCGAGGTTATCATAGGAAATCCTATTTAGTTTATCCGTAGAGTCTTTATTTAAAATTAAAGTTGAACTCCAACTAAATTCTGAAACCGGTGTAGGATTATTAATAGTTGATGAAGGTCTATTCTTATCAAAATTAGTTTGTGAAGATAGACTGGTTGTTAATAGGTCTGTAATATTCAGCTACATTATTGTATAGAAAGCTTTAGTTAGCTCAATATACTGCTGACTGTAATCATGCCTTTTTCCTGTTTCAATAGTTAGTGACTCATTTATAGTGTCGGCTGGAACTTTAGTTAATTCGAATGCATATCGATGCGCATTTTTATAGGGTACAGACTTTATTTTGCATATTCGTTTTAAATAATAACCAGATTCAATTGCCATTTCGATACATTTTTTAGCATTTTCTGTTGGAAGAATCAGATGCACTATTCCAGTGCTGCTTAAGTGCTTGGTAGCAAATGCTAAAATATCTGAATAATGCATTGAATCGGCGTGTCTAGCCTTTACTTTTTGATTAGAATTAGATTTTAAACTATTTTCAAAAAAAGGCGGATTAGAAATAATAGAATCAAATTTTAAAGTTGGCGCATATTCCTGAAGTGAACTTTCAATAAGTCTTATTCTATTGGTCCAAGGACAGTTTTCGATATTAAAATTTGCATCAATTAATGCTTTTTGGTCAATTTCAATAGCTGTTATTGCAGCTGAACTATTTCTTTGAGCCACCATCATTGCGATTATTGCGGTTCCTGTGCCTATATCCAATATGTTATTTGCTTTGCTTACGTCACACCATGCACCCAAAAGAGCTCCATCTGTGCCAACTTTCATGGCAGCATTCTCTTGTCTAATAGCAAATTGTTTGAAACGAAACATGGAATAGTTTTATTTATATATATCCAAAAGTCCTTCTGGAATAGTAACGAAAAACTGTTTTTTGTCTCTGTCTACTTTTATAAAGGTATGATCGTTTAATGGGATTAATGCTTCTACGCCATTAATATCAACTTCCAGAAGCATATTTCCTGGATTATCCAGTACTGTAACGATATTCCCAATATTTCCTTTTTCAGAGTCGACTAGTTCAAACCCTTCGATTTCATGATAATAAAAATGTTTATTGTCTAGTTCGGGAAGTACCTCTATCGGAAGGTAAGCCTTCTTTTTTAAAATTCTGCTAGCTTGTTGTTCTGTGTCAACGCCCTCAAACCGAATTCTTAATTCTTTCGCTTTATTAACCGAAGATTTGGTGATGAAAAATGGGATGAGTTGTTTGTTTATTTCAAGAAATAAAGAGTCGAGCTCATAGTATTTTTCGGGTTGGTCACTATCGATGAAAAGTATTACTTCACCTTTAAAGCTATAGAGCCTAGAAATTATTCCTAATTCAAAACAATCTTCTTTTTTCATATTTGTCAAAAATAAAAAAGGCTATCCGATTAGGATAGCCTTTTAAAATTTATTTAGAAAGAAATTATTTTTCTTCTTCTTTTGTTTCCTCTGCAGGAGCTTCTTCTGTTTTAGCTTCGGCTACGGGCTCTTCAGCTTTTGCTTCTTCAACAGCAGGAGCTTCTTCAGTTGAAACTTCTTCTGCAACTTCTTCTGTTGTTTCTTCAGCAACCGGAGTGTTTTTTGCAGCTACTTCAGCAGCAATTTTTTCATTTTTCACTTTTTCAGCAGCTAGTCTTTTTGCCGCATCTGCATTTGCATCTTTTGCCAATTGATCAGCTTTACCTTGAATTTTTCCTGCTTTTTCTTCTAACCAAGCTTCAAATTTTTTGTCTGCTTCAGCTTCTGTAAAAGCACCTTTCGCTACACCACCTAGTAAGTGTTTTTTGTACATAATACCTTTGTAAGATAATAGTGCTCTTGCAGTGTCTGTAGGTTGCGCACCTTTCATTACCCAATCCAAAGTTTTATCAAAATCAATTTCTATTGTAGCTGGATTAGTATTTGGATTGTAAGTTCCTAATTTTTCGATGAATCTACCATCCCTTTTAGCTCTTTGATCCGCAGCTACTACGTGGAAAAATGGTTTTCCTTTTCTTCCGTGTCTTTGCAATCTAATTCTAGTTGCCATAATTTAATTGTTTTATAAGGGTGTTCAACCCGGTTAATTATATGAAATCATCACGTGATTCCGTTTATCAGGCCGCGAATATCGGTTATTTTCTTTGATTACGAAAAAGAATACCTAAAAAAACTCATAATATTGCTACATGCAAAGTGAAAAAGAGATTATAATAAAAGTGACAGCTGAAATTAAAGCACAGTTTGAAGGAGAAGGAACGGGACACGATTGGTGGCATATTATAAGGGTGGTTAATACTGCAAAGCAAATTGCTAAAGAAGAAGGAGCCAATTCGTTTATAGTTGAACTTTCAGCTTTGTTGCATGATTTGGGCGACCATAAGTTTCACAAAGAAAAAGATGCAGCTGAAAAGCTAATAAGTGAAATGTTAGATAACTCAGGTGTCTCTGAAAAGTTGAAGAATCAGGTTCTAGAAATAGTCAGCAATGTTTCTTATAAAGGAGCAAACGTTGAAACTCGACCAACATCCCTTGAAGGGAAGGTGGTACAAGATGCAGATCGCTTAGACGCTATTGGAGCAATAGGAATTGCTAGAGCATTTGCTTACGGAGGAAATAAAGAGAGGTTATTATATCATCCTAATCAGCCACCAGTAGTGCACGATGATTTCAATGCATATAAAAACGATAAAGGACATACTATCAACCATTTTTATGAAAAGCTATTGCTGCTGAAGGATCGGATGCAGACAAAATCAGGTAAAGAGATGGCAGAAGAAAGGCATCAATACATGGAAGGTTATCTTAAACAGTTTTACAAGGAATGGAATTGGAAATAAAAAAAGAGGTTACAAATAGATGTAACCTCTTTTTTGCTCTGTAGTTAAATTTAAATTTCTCCAGCGACTGCTTCAGAAACATTGATTATATGATCTCCTACTTTTTCGTAAGATGAGTATATGTCACTATATATAACAGCACTTTGCATGTTGTATTCTGGATTTTTCATTTCAGTGTGGTGTGCTTTTTTTAGTTGATTTCTCAATTGATTAATCTCTCTTTCTTTTTCCTTGGCACTTTCTAAGGAAATTGTTCCATATCCAGATTCAAGATTTTGCTTCATTATATCAAATGCTTCTCCAACAACCTTATTGATACTATTTAATCCTTCTCTTTGGCCTGGTGTGAAGTATCGCTTTTTCTCATCTTTCTTTTCAAAAGCTTTTCCTATTTGAAAATAGATGTCCCCGATTCTCTCTAAGTCATTTGTAATACTTAACATCGCTCTCATTCTCAAAGCACCTTCATCGCTCATTTCAAGCGTTGCAGTTCTTCCTAAATAAGTTGCTACTTCAACTTCAACTCTATCAGTAATCTCTTCATACTTCTCCAGTTTGGTAATCATTTTGTTCTTCTCTTTTGTGTCTGATGAATTAGTCAGAGTGTTTGCAAATTGATTCATTCGAGCAGTTACTGAACCAAATTTAGAAACTTCTTTTTTAGCTTCCAATAAGCAAAGTTCAGCTGTAGAACCTAGAGCTCCATCTATGAAATCTAATTTAAACTCTTCATCTGCTTCCCCTTTGGATTTGACTGTTCTTTCTGCCATTGCCACAAGTTTTGGAACAAACCCAATCAGAAGAATTACATTCAAAAAGTTAAATGAGGTATGGAAAATTGCTAGTCCTAGGTTAGATGCTTGTCCATCTGTTCCATCAAATGGATTTCCCCATCCCATATTTCCCATTACAGCTTCTATTCCATCTAGTATGAATGGGAACATGATGACTGCCCATGTAACACCTACTATATTAAAAAGCGAATGTATACGAGCCGATCTTTTTGCATGAACATTTCCTACTAATGAGGCGAGTTCTGCAGTAATGGTTGTGCCAATGTTTTCTCCCAAAATCATTGCAGCAGCAACTTCAAAAGGAATTATTCCTCCTGCAACCATTGTCATTGTAAGTGCCATTGCG
>JAQWQH010000166.1 GCA_029244805.1 Flavobacteriales bacterium | reverse complement strand
TCTTTTCCTGCGAAGGCAGGAAACTTCTCCTTTTTTACAGATAATTTGATTTCCCTGCTAGCGCGAGCGTCACGCTCGTGGAACAGCAACTATTATTTTATTTGACTTTTTGCTAAGGCACGAGCTAGAAGCTCGTGATAGCAAATGGACTCGCGGTAGCAGGGAAATCAAATTATCTGTAAAAAAGGAGAAGTTTCCTGCCTTCGCAGGAAAAGAGTGCTAGTTTTTCGTTTACTTTTGCACCAAATGGTGAAAATTGGAAATATTGAAGTTGGAGAATTCCCACTGTTGCTTGCGCCAATGGAAGATGTTAGTGACCCTCCTTTTCGAGCAGTCTGCAAAAAACACGGTGCTGATGTAATGTACACTGAATTTATTTCTTCAGAAGGCTTGATTCGTGATGCTGCTAAGAGTGTTCAAAAGCTAGATGTTTTTGAGTATGAGCGTCCAATCGCAATTCAGATTTTTGGAAACGAAATAGAATCTATGCGTCAATCTGCTGCTATTTGCGAACAAGCAGGGCCAGATTTTATTGATATCAATTACGGTTGTCCAGTAAAGAAAGTCGCGGGAAAAGGAGCAGGTGCAGGAATACTAAAAGATATTCCAAAAATGGTTGAAATGACCAAAGAGATTGTTAATTCCACTAGTTTACCCGTAACGGTAAAAACACGACTAGGATGGGATGATAACACAAAATATATTGTGGACGTTGCTGAACGTTTACAAGATGTTGGAATTGCAGCTATTGCGATTCATGGAAGAACGCGGTCTCAAATGTATAAGGGTGAAGCAGATTGGAGTTTGATTGCCGATGTAAAAAACAACCCAAGAATGCATATACCGGTATTCGGAAATGGGGATATAAATTCACCCGAAAAAGTGGTTGAATATAAGAATAGATTTGGTGTAGATGGAATTATGGTAGGTAGGGCAAGTATTGGAAATCCGTGGTTTTTTAATGAGGTTAAGCACTTTATGAAGACAGGAGAGTATTTGCAAAAACCTAGTCTAAAGGATAAGGTTAAAATTGTCAAGGAACATTTAAAATTTTCAGTCGAATGGAAGGGTCATCGCCTGGGAGTTGTAGAAATGCGAAGGCATTATGCTAATTATTTTAAAGGTATAGAGAATTTTAAACCCATTCGTATGCAATTGGTTACAATTGATAGTTACGATGAGTTAGTTACAATTTTAAATAATATTGTTTGATATGAAGGTATATACAAAAACAGGAGATCAAGGTGATACCTCTTTATTTGGAGGCAAGAGAGTACCTAAGTACGATTTAAGGATAAATGCTTACGGAACAAGTGATGAGTTGAATTCTTGGATAGGAATCTTGCGGGACCAGGAAATAGATCCTTCATATATTTCAGTACTTCTTGAGATACAAGACAGAATTTTTACGCTTGGATCTCAATTGGCCGCTGACCCAGGTAAGCCAAAATTAAAAATGCCTACAATTGAAGAGAAGGATATTCAGCTTTTAGAAGACGAAATGGACAGAATGAGTGTTGATTTGCCTGAGATGACCAATTTTACGCTTCCAGGTGGTCACACAACAGTGTCTTATTGTCACGTTGCCAGAACTGTTTGCAGAAGATGCGAGCGATTAGTTGTAGAATTAGCCCGTGATGAAGTAATTGATCCACTAATTTTTCAGTATTTGAACCGATTATCTGATTATTTATTTGTTTTGAGTCGAAAAGTCACCCAGGATTTAGGTGTAAAAGAAGCTCTTTGGAGGCCTAGGATGTAAATAGGAAGGCTAGGTGTGTGGCGGTCAACTTGTTATGGTTGGGTAAAAAAGATTTTTGTTTTTATTTTGATATGTTGGTAAAAAATATACTTTTGCGGTTCGTTAAAAGAATTAATTAAAAAAGTTAACATTATGTATTGGACATTAGAACTTGCTTCATATTTGGAAGATGCACCTTGGCCAGCGGTTAAGGAAGAGCTAATCGATTTTGCGATGAGAACTGGAGCACCTTTAGAGGTGGTAGAAAACTTATCTGCGTTAGAAGATGAGGGTGAATCATATGAAACAATTGAAGATATTTGGCCGGATTATCCTACAAAAGAGGATTTCTTCTTCAATGAGGATGAATATTAGTTAGGATTGAGGAATATTAAAAAAAAGCCGCATTTACGCTCGTAAATGCGGCTTTTTTTGTTCTGTCCAGTTGCTTGAACTTTCCTTTAATAATGAGGTGTCCAGTAGCCTAGCGTGCGTAATTTATAATTTAGGAGCACGGATTTAAGACAACATGTCATGAATAGCTGATTGGCATAATTACTGACTCTCCAAAAAGCTTGTAAAATATGCAATGTAAACCAACAATTAGGTTATTTTTGTTGGTTCAAAAAATTCAATGCGATGATTGGTGGAATCCTGAAAAAATTATTTTGAGATAAAGGTCAAAAGGATCTTAAAGAATTACAACCTTTTGTAGAGGCTGCAAATGTAGAACATACAAAATTAGCTGAGCTTTCAAATGATGAGTTAAGAGCTATTACACCTGTGCTTAAAGGAAAAATTAAGGAAGGTCTTAAAGAGATCGAGGATAAAATTTCTACACTAAAGAAAAAGACAACTGATCCTAGCACAGCCATAGACGAGAAGGAACAAATTTTTCTCGATATTGAAACCTTGGAGAAAGAGTCTGACGTGGTTCTAGAAGAAGTTCTATTGGAGATATTGCCACAGGCATTTGCTGTGGTTAAAGAAACAGCAAAACGTTTTACGGAGAATGAGAAAGTTGAGGTAAGTGCAAATGATTTTGACAAAGAAGTTGCTGAAACAAGAGAAAACGTTGAAATTATTGGAGACAAGGCTTTCTGGAATAAAACATGGGATGCATCTGGTACTGAAGTGATTTGGAACATGATTCATTACGATGTCCAATTGATGGGTGGTGCTGCTCTTCACAAAGGAAAAATTGCTGAGATGCAAACTGGAGAAGGAAAAACACTTGTAGCCACACTTCCTGTTTATTTAAATGCACTCTCTGGTAAAGGTGTTCACTTAATTACAGTAAATGATTACCTAGCACGACGTGATGCCTTATGGATGGGCCCAATTTATCAGTTTCATGGATTGACAGTCGATTGCATTGATAATCACGAGCCACATTCACCAGGTAGAATAAAAGCATACAACGCGGATATTGTTTTTGGAACGAACAATGAATTTGGATTTGATTATCTAAGAGATAATATGGTTAGTGAACCAGATGGCTTGGTGCAAAGAAAACATCATTATGCAATTATTGATGAGGTAGATTCTGTATTAGTTGATGATGCAAGAACTCCACTAATTATTTCTGGACCCACTCCACGAGGAGACGAACATGAGTTCAATGAATTGAAACCCAAAATTGAAAAGTTGGTTGCTGCTCAAAGAAAATTGGTAACTACATTAATTACTGAGGCAAAAAGTAAATTAGCCAAAGGAAATGCTGAGGGAGGAGAGAAAAAAGAAACGAAAAAGAATCTTGAAGAAGGTGGTTTAGCTTTATTGCGTTCATTCAGAGGTTTGCCAAAAAATAAAGCAATTATTAAATATTTGAGCGAACCTGGAATGAGAGCTCAATTGCAAAAAACGGAAAATCATTATCTACAGGACAATGCCAAAGAGATGCCTAAGGCCGATGAGGTATTGTATTTTGTTATTGATGAAAAAAACAACACGATTGATCTTACAGAAAAAGGGATTGATTTAATTTCAGGTGCTGAAGACCCAGAATTCTATATTCTTCCAGATATTGGGATGAAAATGACCGAAATTGAAGAGAGTACACCTGCTAAAAACGAACAATTAAAGTTGAAGGATGCAATGATAACTGATTATACAGTTAAAGCGGAGCGAATTCATTCCATCAATCAACTGTTGAAAGCTTATTCCCTTTTCGAAAAGGATGTGGAGTATGTCGTTATGGACAATAAAGTGAAAATTGTTGATGAGCAGACGGGTCGTATCATGGATGGGAGACGTTATTCAGATGGCCTTCACCAAGCGATTGAAGCAAAGGAGAATGTTAAAGTTGAAGCTGCTTCTCAAACATATGCAACGATTACTCTGCAAAACTATTTCCGTATGTATCACAAGTTATCAGGGATGACTGGTACTGCTGAGACAGAAGCAAAAGAACTTTGGGATATTTACGAATTGGATGTTGTTGTTGTGCCTACAAACCGACCAATCCAAAGAGTAGACAAACAAGATTTAGTCTACAAAACAGCACGGGAAAAATACAATGCAATTATCGAAGAAGTTGAAGCACTTCGTAATGCAGGAAGGCCGGTTTTAGTTGGTACGACTAACGTTGAAATTTCCGAATTGGTTAGTAGAATGCTAAACATGAAGAAAATCCCGCACCAGGTTTTAAATGCGAAATTACACCAAAAGGAAGCTGATGTGGTTCGTGCTGCGGGTGAAGCGGGCACTGTTACGATTGCCACGAATATGGCAGGTCGTGGTACAGATATTAAATTAGGAGCAGGGGTAAAAGAAGCAGGTGGTTTAGCTATTGTTGCAACTGAGCGTCACGATTCAAGGAGGGTAGATAGACAGTTGAGAGGTCGTGCTGGTCGTCAAGGAGATCCAGGATCTTCTCAGTTCTTTGTTTCTTTAGAAGATAATTTAATGCGTCTTTTTGGTTCTGAAAGAATTGCAAAAATGATGGATAGGTTGGGTCACAAAGAAGGAGAGGTGATTCAGCATGGAATGATTTCTAAATCTATTGAAAGAGCCCAGAAGAAAGTGGAGGAGAACAACTTTGGTATTCGTAAACGATTGTTAGAGTTTGATGATGTAATGAATGCTCAGCGTACAGCAATTTATACGCGAAGAAAAAATGCACTATTCGGAGATAAGCTCGACTTAGATATCGATAACATGTTCTTTGAAATAGCTGAAGTAATTGTAGCAGACTTTCAAGAAAGTAGAGATTACGAAGGTTTCGAATTGGAATTAATACGTGTTTTAGGAATTGAATCTCCTGTAGATGAAGAAACCTTTAATGAAGGCATTGCAGATGATATAATAAACCAAGTTTACGAGCATGCGAGAGCTTCTTACTTAAGAAAAGTAGAGATTATTAAGGATAAAATTATACCAGTGGTTACAGGTGTTCTGGAAAAACAAGGAGACGCTTTCGAAAACATTGTTATACCGTTTACAGATGGTAGAAAGTCATTAAAAATTGTTGCTAATCTAAAAGACGCTGTAGAGTCGAAAGGAGAAAGTGCGCTAAAAGCAATGGAGAAAAGTGTT
>JAQWQH010000161.1 GCA_029244805.1 Flavobacteriales bacterium | reverse complement strand
GGAAAGAATTTAAAGAACAGCCATCCGTTTTCTATGCCTTGAGTTATTTCTCCTGGCGTGGAAACACCAGGAAGAAAGGGTATACCACTAATTTCAAATTGTTCAACCATTAATGCGCTGTAACCTGGGCTGACCATAAAGTCAACCTCCATTGCAACGCATTTTAATATGTCTTCAACGCAAACAATGGTTCCAACTCCAATTTTAAACTCGGAACCATATTTAGTTTTAAAGACAGAAATTGCTTCCCAAGCAACATCGGTGCGCAATGTAATTTCAATGCACCTAACGTTTTGTGAAACTAACTTTTGATAGATTCCCTCTATTTCATCTAGGGTTTCAATCGTAACAACTGGTATAAGCGGGTTGTTTTTTAAAATATTCTCAATGTTATTTTGCATCTTGTTTTTATAATATTCCAGCACCTTCTTCACTACCGGAAATTAGCCCTCTAAGGTTTTTAAATAATTGTCTTCCATGACTCATGTCATTGTATTTAACTGTTCTAATGGGTCTATTTTCAACTCCTTTCTCCAAACAATTAAATACACCGTTTTTTGCATCAATAGTTATTCTGTCACCAGTCTTAATTTTACCAATTACACCTCCTATGCTCGCTTCTGGGCTTACGTGAATTGCTGCGGGTACTTTACCCGATGCTCCAGACATTCTTCCGTCAGTTATCAACGCTACCTTAAAACCTTTCTTTTGCAATATGGTAAGGGATGGAGTAAGTTTATGCAACTCAGGCATGCCCTTATGTTTAGGACCTTGGAAAGGAATTACCGCTATAAAGTCTTTATCTAGTTCCCCAGCTCGAAATGCCGTAATTAAATCATCTTGATCATCAAAAACAATGGCGTCAGCTTCAACAAAGTAATGAGAAGGATCAACAGCAGATGTCTTAATTACTGAAATGCCAATATTTCCTTTTAGCACTTTTAGTCCTCCTGTAGCCTGAAATGGATTTGTAGCTGCGCGAATTATAGAATCATTTAAAGATGCTTTAGGTCCTTCTTCATATTTTATTGCGCCATTCACCAGCTTAGGTTCTTTTGTGTAAAGCGTTAAGCCGCGACCCATAATAGTATTTACATCCTCATGCAGTAAACCTTCTTCCAAAAGTGTTTTAGTAACATATGCCATGCCTCCTGCAGCGTGAAAATGATTTACATCAGCAGCACCATTTGGATATACTTTTGTAATAGATGGTATTACTTCAGATAGGTCTGAGAAATCTTGCCAGTTTATAGAAATTCCAGCGGCTTTTGCGATTGCCACTAAGTGCAAAGTATGGTTTGTCGATCCACCGGTAGCTAGCAATCCAATAATTCCATTTACAATACACTTTTCATCAATTATTCTTCCAATAGTTCTCGATTCATCTTTTGTGCGAATATTATGTAACAACAGTCTAACAGCTTCTTTGTTTAGTGCTCGTCTCATTATGGTGTCAGGATTTACAAAACTGGAACCAGGTAGCTGTAAGCCCATTATTTCCATTAACATTTGATTGCTATTGGCTGTGCCATAAAAGGTGCATGTTCCGGGAGAGTGATAAGAGTCAGATTCTCCTTTCAAAAGTTCTTCTCTGCCAATTTTTCCTTCCGCAAATTCTTGTCTAATCCTTCCTTTTTCTTCATTTGAAATACCGGTTGGCATTGGCCCACCCGGAATAAACATGGAGTGTAAATGACCGAAACTAAGATTTCCGATTAACAAGCCAGGAACAATTTTATCACAGATGCCAAGGTTCATCACTCCATCAAACATATCATGTGAAAGCCCAATTGCAGCAGATAAAGCAATTATATCTCTACTCAATAATGAAAGATCCATGCCGGGTTGGCCTTGAGTTACTCCATCGCACATTGCAGGAGTTCCTCCTGCAACTTGAACGGTAGCATTCATTTCATTGGCGTATAATCGTATTTCCTCAGGATAATGCTCGTATGGTTTGTGTGCAGAAAGCATGTCATTGTAGGCAGAAATAATTCCAATATTTGGTTCAATACCCTCAGAAATTATTTTTTTATCGGATGTTCCGCATCCAGCAAATGCATGCGCTAGATTTCCGCAACTCATTTGATTTCTGCTTCTAGAATTTTTAAAATTAAAAGCCACTGATTCCAAATAGGAGTTACGTTCAGATTTGCTCCGTTCAATAATACGATCAGTTATTTCTTGTATTTTTTTATTTATCATCATCTAAGTAGAATAATTTAACATCTTTTCTTTTTTCAAGTAAATCATGAATAGGTAAAGATTCAGTTTCATCATGTAGCACTTTTCTTTTTTCATTGCCATGAAAAAGCATGTATATGCTAGTCGCTTCAGTTATCATTTTCATGCTGCAAGTAATCCGATGAGACGGTTCGCTTGGTGCTGTTGTTTTAAGAATTTCTTTCTCATTGGTTGAAAGAGCTATCAGAGATTCCTCATCCCTTGGGAAAATTGAGGCTATATGTCCATCTGTTCCCATTCCAAGTATTATAATATCTGTTTGGTTTACAAAATCTTGATATTCAATGCGAACTTGCTCTAGGTTTCTTTTTTCATCTTCTGAGTCCATCACCATTCCTGTTATTTGATAAAACGTTTTAGGATGCTTTAAAAAACAGTTTTTTATGTATTGCTCATTACTGAATTCGCTCGAAACAGGAACATAACGCTCATCTACCAATCCGATTTTAACTTTTTCTAAAAAGGTACATTGTTTATCTAGTAGCTTGTATAAAGGACCAGGAGTGCTGCCCCCAGATAATAACATGGTGGCTCCTCCTTTTCTGATAATTATATCATTGAGCTCTTCAATGATAGCTGCTACCATTGCTTTAATCAGGTCGTTATTATCGTGAAATAAATTGGTTATTTCGAATCTTTGGTTTCCCATTTTGTGTTTTTTTCAAGAATTTCATCTCCAGGACCCCATGTTCCCGATTCATATAATGAAAGTGGTATCTCTTTATTCCAACAATCACTAATTGACTCAATCCATATCCATGCTGCTTCTAATTCATCATGTCGCATAAATAACGTTTGGTTTCCACGAAGAATGTCAATAATTAATCTCTCATAGGCACCTGGCATAGGATCCTTAAAAGAATCTATAAAATCAAGTTTCAAAGAAATTGGTTTAAATCTATAGCCTCCTGGGCCCGGTATTTTACTCAGTTGAACTAGCTCTATTCTTTCTTCAGGCTGAAGACGAATAATTAGCTTATTTCTAAGTGGATGTTTAGAGTCTGGAAAGATATTATGCGGTAATTCTTTAAAATTAATAACAATGTCCGAATATCTTTTTTTCATTCGCTTTCCAGTTCTGAGGTAGATTGGTACATTTTTCCATCTCCAGTTATCTATATAGGCCTTTATAGCAACAAATGATTCTGTTTCTGAATTGTATTTTTCAATGTCTTCGAGGTAGGAATTTAATTTTTCATTACCATTTGCACCTCTGGTATATTGACCGCGCACTACATTGCCTTTAATTGTTGAAGGCTTGAAGAGTCTGAGCGACTGAAGAACTTTTACTTTTTCGTTTCGCACAGAATCTGGATTTAAGCTTGCGGGTGGCTCCATTGCTATTAGACAGAGGAGTTGTAATAGATGATTTTGAATCATATCTAATAGAGCTCCGGTTTTATCATAATATCCTGCTCGTTTTTCTACACCTAAACTTTCTGATACGGTAATTTGTATGTTTTCAATATTTTCGGCATTCCATGCCCTTTCGAAAAGATGGTTAGCAAATCGCAAAACCATAATGTTTTGTACCGTCTCTTTTCCAAGGTAATGATCAATTCTGAATATCTGTTTTTCCTTAAATGTTGAAGAGATAATCGCATTAATAGATTGACTTGATTTTAAGTCATGACCTAATGGTTTTTCTAAAACGACCTTACTACTATCATTAACTAATCCTGAACTTCGAAGTGTTCCGCATATCTCTGAAAAAGCTGAGGATGGTACCGAAAAATAGAACACCCTTTGGCGCTGGGCATTTTCATCTAAACTATTTTTTAAATCAGCATAAAATGAGTCATTATTTTTTTTGATTTGTAGGAGTTTAACATGCTTGAGGAATTCATCTATGTCTCTTTCTTTGGATTCTTTATGATTAGTTTTTAGAATAAATTCTCTAAGTACTATCTTAAATTGCTTTTCATTATTTGAGGATCGCGAAATACAATAAATATTAAATTCGACATTTAATTGCTTGGCAGCATATCTGTGAAAGAGAGCAGGAATGATCTTTCGTTTGGATAGGTCGCCATCTCCACCAAAAATCACGATATTAAAAGGATTTATCTTGTAAGTTGTTTTTTGTTTCAAACTCATTTCTTATTAGTTACGATTGAATTAATTTTCACTTTGCACGCACTGTTTACAAGACAGCCTATTTTCTTTGCCTCTATTATAAGTCATTCGAAATAGCTGTTCTGGTGAATTTACCCTTCTATTGTTTTTTTTAGAAATTGAAAAATAGAAGCTAATATTCAGTACAAACTTAAATACTTTTTGTAATATGTACAATATCTAAGTAATTTTTATTATTATTGCTGTATAATTTTTAAATAGATATTACATGTTTTTAGTTGTTGAAAGTGGCTCCACGAAAGCTGATTGGAAGTTAGTAGGTAGTTCTATAGAAAGTTCATACTGTACCAAAGGGTTCAATCCTTATTTCCATACCCAAGAGGATATCTTAATAGAATTAAACGATCATTTAGAATTAGATTTGATTAAAGAAAAGATAACAAAAGTGTTTTTTTACGGTGCTGGTTGCTCATCAGCAAATCTAAATTCTATTATTGAAAATGCTCTTTCGCATTTTTTTTGTAATTCAAAAGTTTTTGTCAATCATGACTTGTCAGCTGCTGCTTTTGCCTGCTATAGAGGCGATCCTATAATTGCTTGCATTATTGGAACGGGTTCAAATTCATGCTATTACGATGGCGAAGTTGTTTCTGAAGAGTTACCAGCATTGAGTTATATATTAGGAGACGAAGGAAGTGGTAGCCATTTTGGTAAAGCGTTACTTTCAGACTTTCAGTACAAAAGACTTCCTGGTGCATTAGAGAAAGAACTTATGCATATGGGACTGACAAATTCTGTGATTAATGAAAATGTTTATATGAAGCCAAATGCAAATGTATATATAGCCTCATTTATGCCGATTCTGATAAGACACAAGGATTTGAAATATTCTCAGGACCTTATTCGCAAAAATTTCCAACAATTTATTGATATTCATATTAAATGCTATGAAAATTATAAAGAAGTAAAAGTCAATTTTGTAGGATCAATTGCAAGTTTATTAGATGTTGAGCTCAGGGAGATTTGCGCAGAAAATGAAATAGAAATTGGTTTAATTTTAAGAAGACCTCTCGATAGATTGGTCGATTTTCATAGGGCTAAAAAAAATTTAGTTTAACTTCATTGTTCGCCTGAAGATTAAATTTTTAAAAATATTTTGTAAAATTTTAATTTTATCATGCATATCAAAAATTACACTTTTTAAGATTTTTTGTGGCATAGGTATTATTCGTTATTTTAAAAAACTTCACAATTATGTATAAGAAAAATAATATAATTCTACTTCTATTGTTAACAATGTTTATTGGGTGTAGCGATGAAAAACCGGTTATAATTGCTGATTTCGATTCAGATATTGAGGCTATTATTTCCAAATTAACGCTAGAAGAAAAGGTGGGTCAAACCTGTCAAATTACGCTTGATGCTCTTTATTTTCGGGACGATGATAATCAGGTGATAGAGCCGGGTAAAATAGATCCTGATAAGCTGGAAGAGGCTATCGTTACTTATAGAATCGGCTCAATTTTGAATGTTGGATGGCATACTTATGATAGAGTCATTTGGACGCAAATTCTTAAAGAGGTAAACGCACCTTTTAATAATGGAGTAACAGGAGTGCCGATTATTTACGGTATTGATGCTATACATGGTGTAAATTATACGCAAGGTGGAACATTATTTCCGCAGGAAATTGGATTAGCTGCCACTTGGAATCCCGGCATTGCTGAAAAATTCGGAACAATAACTGCTTATGAAACGAGAGCTACTGGAATTCATTGGAATTTTTCACCCGTTTTAGATTTGGGTCGCCAACCACTTTGGTCACGTCATTTTGAGACGCTGGGTGAAGACCCTTTTTTAGCAGCAACCATGGGAGGTGCAATAATATCTGGGTATCAAGGAGATAATGGCATTGATTCAGAGCATGTAGTAGCTTGCATGAAACATTTCGTAGGGTATAGCAATCCGCAAAGTGGAAGGGATAGAACCCCTGCGTGGATACCAGAAAAATACATGAAGGAATTATATTTTCCTTCTTTCAAAGAAGCAGTCAATAAGGGCGCACTCACGGTAATGATAAATAGCGGCGATGTAAATGGCGTTCCTGGCCATACCAATTATAATCTAATTACAAAAACCTTAAAAGGAGATTGGGGTTTCCAGGGTTTCGCAGTATCTGATTGGGAAGATTATATTATGTTGAATTCCATACACCGAACAGCTGAAGATATTGAACAAGCTATAATAAGTGCTTTTAACGCTGGTGTAGATATGAGTATGGTGCCTTATTCTCCCCAGTATAAAGAATATTGCCAATTGATGATTAAAGCTGTAAAAGAGGGTAAAATTACGCAAGAAAGGTTGGATGATGCGGTGCGAAGAATTCTGAGGGTAAAAATAAAGGCAGGTTTATATAAGGATGCTATGAATCAACTTAATGAATATCCTGACTTCGGTTCAGAAAAATTTAAGGCTACTGGATTAGAAGCCGCTTTGGAATCCATAACGTTGTTGAAAAACAATAACCATACATTGCCATTGTCTATGGATAAGAAGGTATTGGTTTCTGGACCTACTTCTAATAACTTGATTTATTTAAATGGCGCTTGGACACATACTTGGCAAGGAGCTGATACGGCTTATAATACTGTTGGTTGCAAGACCGTTTTTGAGGCTTTTAAAGAAAAGATAGGTCCAGAAAACTGTTTATTCAGTCAAGGTGCAGAGTTATATTTGGAAAATGGATTTGAAGCCACTCGTTTGATAGCCTCAGATGATTTTAAAACGAAGGCAGCTCAAAGTGATATAATTGTATTGTGTCTTGGTGAATATCCTTCAACAGAAAAACCTGGAGACATTCGGTCCTTGAATTTAGATGAAGAACAATTGGCGTTGGCTGAAATGGCTTATGCTACAAATAAACCCGTTATTCTATTAATGATTGAAGGTAGACCGCGTATTATAAGAACAATTGTAGACAGCGCTGCTGCAATTGTTCAGGCATATCTTCCAGGAGATTATGGTGCGGATGCACTTGTGAAGCTAATGTTTGGCGAAGAAAATTTCAGTGGAAGATTACCTTATACGTACCCAAAATATGATGGTGTAATTGAATTTTATGATCATCCTAGGAGTGTAGATAGATCGAAATCAAATGATTTCAAAGCTTATGATCCTCAATGGAATTTTGGTTATGGATTAAATTACAGCAGTCTAGTGTATTCTAATTTACGCCTGGATTCCAAAGAAATGAGGTCAAAAGATTCCATTAAAATTGAAGTAGATATAACTAATTCTGGTTTAATCGATGTAAAAGAAGTTGTACAATTGTATGTTTCGGATAAATTTGCTACAATTGTACCCAATGGAAAATCATTAAAAGGTTTTAATAAACGACTTATTAAAGCCGGAGAAACAGAAACGGTTTGCTTTTATTTAAAAATCGCTGATCTCGAGTTTGTTGATGTTTCAGGCAGGTGGAATTCAGAGCCTGGAGCTTTTGATATAACCATTGGGAATTTAATCACTACTTTTAATTTAAAAATTTAGTAAATGGCTTATAAAATTAAATTTGATAAGTTTTTCTCTTATTCATTTTCATTGGATTGTGTAATCTTTGCTTATATAGAAGGAAAAATCAATGTAATGCTTGTGAAAAGAGCTATGGAGCCTTACATGGGTGAATGGGCTATTCCTGGGGATTTATTGTATCCAGATGAAGATCTCCCTGAAGCTGCAAGCAGAATTCTTAGTGAATTGACTAAATTAGATAATGTTGAACTGCATCAAGGCCGAACCTTTGGAAAACCAGATCGTCACCCGCAA
>JAQWQH010000137.1 GCA_029244805.1 Flavobacteriales bacterium | reverse complement strand
TTCATCAAGTGCAACTTATTTATTTAGTTTGTTAAAAGTTTCAGGAGACAACGAGTTTGCTGATGGAATTTTTAGAGGAAAGGTAGGTGGAACACAATCTGCTGCTGCTTACAAAGCAGTCTCAAATTCTGATGCTGATGTTTTGGTAAATCCTCAATATACACTAAAGAAAACCACAGGTTTTTTATGTCTTTGGACTACCTATAAATCAACTGTCAACACTAGAGATTATTTAGAAAATCAGTTTGTATTAATTTTTTGAGTTATAAAGGTTTAATGATATTAATTTCTCTTAATTCTGAGGCTATTAATTTAACAAGATCAATATTTGGCACCAGTAAAAACTGAACTTCATTAAGTAATCCAATTTTTTTGCTCGTAATGTTTTGAGTGAAATGTAAGGGCCTGGTTTTCCAGTATTCTATTAAAAAATCAGAAACACCAAGATAAACGTACTTCTATATTTATATTTTCATTAATTAAATATTTCTAATAGATTATTTAGAGGATCTCTTTTAATTTTTACTTTTCTAAACCTATTGTGATATTCTTTTATTCTTTTTTGTTCAGATTCAGAAAAATAATCTTTTAGATCTGTCTCTTGCTCCTTGAATTCAATAAAATTTATTTCTACAATCTTAAACTCAGTATCTGAGTATTGATCATAGTTAGCTTCAGTATCATTTATGAATAAACCAAAATCATCTAAAAATTGATCTTTAGGGTGTTTACAAGAAACAAATAGTATTAATAATAAAATGAATTTATATGTTTTCATATTACATCAAATATATTGTAAGAGATATAAAAACATATTATCCCACTTATCATTAATACAATAAATTTTATATTTGTTTTGTGCTTAATACCCTTTTTATATCGCTTGTCCTTCTTTTGTGTTGAAAAGACTCCCTTAAAAAAAAGAAAAATGCCAAGCAATAAAAATATAAATGCTGCTATGCTTAAACCCATGTAGTAATTTTTAACTAATTTAAAAAAAAAAACTAATATGTCACTTAAACCAATAATTTATCTTTTTTTGTCAATTATTTTGATTTCTTGCTCAACCAATAGGGTAGAAGACTTTTTTGTTCCTGATTTACCTATTGATGAAGAATATTTTGTCATTGATCAAAATGAAGGTTTCGGTAAAGAGTTAACCTTTAATTTCACTTTATTTAAATCTAATTATAATTTAATATTTGATATTGAAAAAAGTCTTTTTGAAGAGGTGACTCAAAACTCAAAAGATAATCAATATGACTCTGGGATGGGTATGAGGCAGGATCAGTATGATACATTTGTGTACGATAACTACGATGAAAGGGTACTCAACACAATTATAACTGCTATATCTGAAAGTGAGGGAAGAAAAAATTTCGATTTAGCGCAATTACTAGTCGCTTTCGTTCAATCAATTCCATATGATACTAATGCAATAGAACCAAAGTTTACTGTGGAAACCCTTTTTAATAAAACAGGTGATTGTGATGATAAGTCTATTTTATTAGCAAAATTGTTAAGCTATGCAGGATACCAAACTTGTTTGTTTATATATGAAGAAGGGCAACATATGGCTGTAGGTTTAAAAGTTGATGAATATAAAGATGCATACAAAGACGGGTATATTTTTATTGAGTCTACTGGTTATAATCCAATAGGTAAAATTCCAGAGAAATTTGCTGACAATGTAGATATTAGAAATGAAGACCCTAAGATTATAGAGGTAGATATTGCAGACTCCTACTATGCTATTTCTGGTTATGATGAATTAAAATATTTTTACTCTTTAATTAATGATAAATATGGAGAAGGATATTTTAAAACTACCGTAGAGGGAAGGATTATTTATGAGAATATGACCACTCTTAAGGTAGAATTATCTGACCTTGAGTCCACACTTGATGACTTAAAAAATGAAATTGACATTAAACGTAATTCATTAGATCAAACGAATACTAATGAGGTAAAACAATTTAACAAATTAGTCGATCAATATAATGCAGTAACAAGTGATTATGAGAATAAAATTGTTTCATTTAATAAACTAATAAGTAGAATTAATCAAATTAATTCAAATAACTATATAAAATAAAAAAAGGCAGTAAAACCCGCCTTTTTTATTTATTGATAAAATTTTGTTATGTAATTAGATTAGCAATATTCCTTAATACATCTGATATGTCTTGTGCCCATAATGCATCAAGAGATCTTCCAAATATATAAGCTGTAAATAAGATATACATTGATAGTAGTAAATAAGCTTTTGTTTTACCCATATATTTTCCAATGAAATAAACAAAGAAAGCTAGTATAGTAAATATCAATAATAATATTCTTAGTTCACTACTAAATTCAACAACCGTTGGATCCATATTAATAGGACCGTAAATTAAGCAATATATAAAGAGAGGGAAACCTAAGGCAAAACAAATATCAAAAATATTACTTCCAAGTGCGTTTGCCACAGCATCGTTGTAGTTGCCGTTTTTAGCATCCCTAACAGATATTATTGTGTCTGGCACACTGGTTGCTGCCGAGGCTAATATCACGGCTACAAACATGATTGGTATGTTTAGCCCATTAAATTCATATCCCAAAAAAGTATATGTATCCGCACCAATAAACTCGCACGCTACTACAAGCAATAAACAGGCGCAACCTATAATTGTCATTGACACAATTAAAAGTTGCCAGGAATTTTTGGTATTAATCTCTTTATCCCCAATTATTAGGCCTTCCAAGTTTAGCGTAAATAATCCTTTAAAGAAACCAACACTCTCAATTTCATCATCATCATCATCATCGTCATCGTCATCATCATTATCAACTTTTTCCATTGAGGTAAGCATGTATGTGATATAAGCACCATAGGTTAACATGAGTACTAAACCATGCCACCACATAAGTGTATCTCCACTGATTAATAGAATTAAAATTGCTTCAGCAATTATCAACGACAAACCATCTCTTAAAATGACTTTTTTTGAGACTTCAATTTTTGTTGAAGCATTTGAAGAAAGTACAGCAAAAATTACCACGGCTGGAATAATCATTCCATTAAAAATTGCACTTCCGGCTGTTGTTCCTATTCCTCCAGAGAAACCATCAGTATCTTTTAGAAACCATAAAAAGAAAATAGTGGTGAATAACTCAGGCATTGAGCTTGCAATTGCGTTAATTGTGGCACCTCTAACTCCTTCAGACATATTTCTACCCAGATATTCAGAAGATGTTTCAAATCCATCACTAGCTTTCCATATAACTATACAACAAAAGACTATTATTAAAATTGGTATTATAAGTCCCATTATTTCTCAATTATTAATTCAACTCTTCTGTTAGACTGTCTTCCTTGTTTAGTTCTATTATTCCCTATTGGGTCACTCTCTCCTAATCCATCATAGGTTAGAAGGCTTGAAGAGTATCCTTTTTTAATTAAAAAGTCATAAACTGTTTTAGCCCTTCTTACTGATAGACTTTTATTAAAATCAATATCACCAGTGTTATCGGTATGACCAATAATTCTCAATTTGATTGAAGAATTAGACAACTCATCATATAACTTATTTAAAGTAGGGTCACTATCATCAATTTTAAATTTATTAGTTGCAAAGTTATAAATCGTCTCACCTGAAGTAAATGTTAATGTACCAATACCATCTTTGGATGTATTTCCTTCGTCTTTTATATCCACTTGGGAAGATGTATTTGCATCAGAATTTGTATCTGTGGTATCGTCTGAGTCTGTGTTATCTGAATCAGAACTCACAGCTACTTTACCGGTGTCAGATATTTTATCTGCTATTTTATCTGCATCAGTGTATGTAGATGTACCATTACTTCGATCAACAATCTGTAGTTCACTTCCATCGTTTTGACCATCACCGTCAGAGTCTGGATTATTAGGGTCTGTTCCCATAGCCACTTCATTAGCGTTGGTTATTCCGTCACCATCAGCGTCTGTAGCTGCATCGCTAGAGTCATTAGGGTCAAAGCCATTGGTAGTTTCATAACTATCACTCATTCCGTCTGCATCAGCATCAGCGTATGTAGAATCACTATTACTTGGATCAGAGCCAGAGTTTTGTTCGCTTCCATCGTTTTGACCATCACCGTCAGAGTCTGCACTCTTTGGGTTCGTACCCATAGCAACTTCACTTACGTTGGTTATCCCGTCTCCATCAGCGTCTGTAGTTGCATCGTTAGGATCATTAGGGTCAAAGCCATTGGCTGTTTCATAACTATCACTCATACCATCTGCATCAGCATCAGCGAATGTAGATTCACTATTACTAGGATCTGAACCAGAATTTTGTTCTCTTCCATCGTTTTGACCATCACCATCAGAGTCTGCATTCTTTGGGTCTGTACCCATAGCAACCTCATTTACGTTGGTTATTCCATCTCCATCAACGTCTTTAGCTGCATCGCTAGGATCATTAGGGTCAAAGCCATTATCTGTTTCATAATTATCACTCATTCCGTCTGCATCAGCATCAGCATATGTAGATTCACTATTACTAGGATCAGAACCTGAGTTTTGTTCGCTACCATCGTTTTGACCATCACCGTCAGAATCTGGATTATTAGGGTCGGTTCCAATGGCTGCTTCTTCAATATTAGAGATTCCATCTCCATCTGCATCTGCATATGTAGTTTCATCATCTTGTGATACAACTTCTTCTGATGCAAGACCAGAACCTGTAGTATCTGGATCACTTGGAATAAAATACCAACACAGTAGAAGAATTAAAATCGCAGCAATAAGGTATTTACCTTTTCCAGATTTTTTACCACCACCTGAATTCGAATCTTTATCTCCAGCTTTATTTGTATTAGGTTGTGAAGAAACATCCTCTTTTTTAGTTGGAGTAGCTGTTATAGCTTTTGCTTTATCTTTTGTAGCTTTGCCTTTTAAAGTTGTGTCATCAGCTTTAGCTTTCTTTTTCTGCTTAGATTTGGAAGAAGAATCTTCGTTATTAGATAAGTCCTGGGAACCTTTAGTATCTGGTGAAGATGATTCATCTCCTTTAGATATATTTAAGCTGCTTTGTTTCTCAGTTGAGAACCCAGAGCCTTTCTTATCAGTTGAGAATCCGGAGTCTTTCTTATCAGTTGAGAATCCAGAACCTTTCTTATCAGTTGAGAATCCGGAGTCTTTCTTATCAATTGAGAATCCAGAGCCTTTCTTTTCAGTTGAAAAACCAGAGTCTTTTTTACCCTTGTCATTCATTCCTTTCTTTTTGTCGCTCATATTTAAAATTTATAAGCATATTTTTTAATAAGAGACATAAGTCCTCCTTCATGTCCTTTTCCTATTGCAGTAAAATTCCA
Organism: Flavobacteriales bacterium; assembly: GCA_029244805.1. Classification (GTDB taxonomy): domain Bacteria; phylum Bacteroidota; class Bacteroidia; order Flavobacteriales_D; family Parvicellaceae; genus CALSMU01. Next base: position 1,451 of record JAQWQH010000137.1, on the reverse strand, counting down.
ATCGTTTCCAGATCTTGTGAACTTTCCTACCTCTACAGCATCAAATGAGCCAAATTCGTCACCTAATGTATATCTACATAACTCCTTATCGGTTTCTTGATCCCATATCCTACCATAACAGCCAGATACTTCATTGAACTTTGTATGGTTCCCACCTTCTTGATGGATTGTTACTACAACTACAACTTCTTTGATATGATCGGCAATACGATCAAAATAGATCCACATATCTTCATCATCCCCATCATTGTCTTCATCCCCTTCTAATTCATCAATAGCTCCATAAACACCACAATCTGTTGAGTATGGTCTTGGCGCATCTTCATCATCCAACACTTGTTTTAATTCAGAGTTAAAATATACTAAATCTGACATTTCAGGTATATGGCCATCTTCTCCAACGCAAAATGCGGATACATCGAGGTCAGCTTCAGTATTCCATCCTAAACCTACTCCAGCTACTTTTAAACTTGGTGATTCTTTTGATAAATTAAAAGAACTTCCTTTTTGTAAATTAAATCCACTCATAATATAAAAATTAAATTAGTAATATTTGTTTTAGTTATAAATCCCTAACAAGGCACCAAGGCCTCCAGAATATCCATCTGCAAGGGCTTCAAAATGCCATTGATTATCGTATTTGTAAAGTCTAGCAATTTGAACTGAGTCTACATCATTGAATTCGTTACTCAAATTATATCTACAAAGTTCTTCATTGTTTTCTTTGTTTAAAATCCTAATAAAAGCATTTTCAACCATACCAAAGTTTTGATTATTTTTTTCTGCATCATGAATAGTAACAATAAACATCATTTGAACAATATCTGGATGGACTTCAGAAAGATTTATATGAATCTCTTCATCATCTCCATCACCTTCACCAGTTCTATTATCACCTTGATGCACCACAGATCCATCAACACTTTTTAAATTATTATAAAATATAAAAAAGCCATCTTGTGGTATTTTATTATTTTCATCAATCATGAAAAGAGAAACGTCACAATCTATTTCATTTCCAGCAGAGTCTTCTGCATCCCAACCAAGTCCAACATGAACATTTTGTAATGAAGGAGCTATTTTCTCTAAACTTATACTACTGCTTTTTGTTAAATTTATACTCATTGCTTTTATTTTTAAAATTTAAATATACGTTATTTTTTTGGGAGTGGCGGTGGACCTTTAGGCTTTAATTTTCCAACACTATTTGGAATGGGTGGGGGCATTTTTCCACTAATATTTCTCAACGGTTTTTTTTTATTTTTTATTTTTAAAGGTGGTGGTGGTGGTGGTGGTGGTTTTCTTGGTCCAGTTTGTGCATTTACCTTCGAGTTTTTTACGGGTTTCTTTTTACCAATTGTCTTTGTAGGTGCAGGAGGTGGTGGTGGTGGAGTTTTTTTTATTGCTCGTTTTGTAGTGGGTTTTACCCTCCCTAAAGGCTTTGGAGGTGG